>DATJOQ010000356.1:0-13529 GCA_035506935.1 Binataceae bacterium (SeqCode)
CTTTATCGCTGACCTCGTTGAACGCGCCGTCGTTGAAGATATTGCAGTTCTGCAGGATCTCGATGAACGAGGCGCCGCGATGCTGATGGCCGCGCTTGAGCATGTCCTGCAAGTGCTTCTGTTCGACATCGACAGTGCGGCACACGAACGAAGCGTGCGCGCCGAGCGCTACCGTAATCGGGTTGAAGGGAAAATCGACCGAGCCGAACGGGGTCGACTTAGTGACCTTGCCGAATTCGGAGGTCGGCGAGTACTGGCCTTTGGTCAATCCATAGATCCGATTGTTGAACAGCAGGACGTTCAGGTCGACGTTGCGGCGCAGCATGTGAATCAAATGATTACCGCCGATCGAGAGTCCGTCGCCGTCGCCGGTTACCACCCACACGTCGAGCTCAGGGCGTGTAACTTTGAGTCCGGTAGCCACCGCCGGAGCGCGGCCATGAATGGTGTGAAAGCCGTAGGTGTTCATGTAGTAGGGAAACCGGCTGGAACATCCGATTCCCGAGATGAACACCACGTTCTCGCGCGCCACGCCCAACTCGGGCATCACTTTTTGTACCTGCGCCAGGATCGCGTAATCACCGCATCCGGGGCACCAGCGTACTTCCTGATCTGAAACGAAATCCTTGCGGGTCGGAGCCGTAGCCATCTGATTACTCCTCCAGTGCGCGAGTCGCACGGTTGATGATTTCGCTGACCTTGAATGGCCGGCCCTGGATCTTGTTGAAGCCGAACGCATCAATCAGGAACTTGTCGCGAATTATTCTCACCAACTGGCCCATGTTCATTTCCGCCACCATCACCTTCTTGAACCGGCGGAGAATATCGCCGAAATCGCCGGGCAATGGGTTGAGGAAGCGCAGATGGACCTGCGAGACGTCTTTGCCTTTCGCGCGCATCGTTTTAACGGCTTCGCGAATCGTGCCGTAAGTCGACCCCCAGCCGACGATCAGCAATTCGCCGCCGGCGGCATTGCCGAATATCTCAGTCGGCGGGATCTCGCGCGTGATACCTTCGATCTTGCGCGCACGCAGCCTGACCATCATCTCGTTGTTGGCCGGCGAGTAGCTGACATTGCCGGTCAGATGCTCGCCGGAGAGGCCGCCGATACGATGCTCGAGGCCGGGCGTGCCGGGTAGCGCCCACGGCCGTGAGAGCGTCTCTTCGTTGCGCAGATAAGGCATGAAGCCCTCGGCTTCGGTGCGAAGGCTGAGCTCGAACGGCGGAAGCTTGTCAACGTCGGGCACCAGCCAGGGCTCGGCACCGTTGGCCAACTGCGCGTCGGTTAACAGAATGACCGGCGTCATGTACTTGAGCGCGATCCGGGCCGCCTCGTAAGCGGTCATGAAACAATCCGATGGCGTCGAAGCGGCGAGAATCGCCAGCGGCGCTTCGCCGTGACGTCCGTACATCGCCGTCATCAGGTCGGTCTGCTCCGGCTTGGTCGGCATACCGGTCGAAGGACCAGAGCGCTGCACGTCGATCACGACCAGCGGCAGCTCGGCTTTGATCGCGAGCCCCATCGCCTCGGATTTCAGATCCATCCCGGGACCGGCGGTGCTGGTGATCGACAGCGCTCCGCCGAACGACGCACCGAGCGACGACGAAATCCCGGCGATCTCGTCTTCCGCCTGGAAGGTGTAGACCGGGAAATTCTTGTAGGTCGATAATTCGTGCAGGATATCGCTCGCCGGCGTGATCGGATATGAGCCCAGGAACAGCGGGCGCCCCGATTTTACCGCCGCAGCGACGAAGCCCAGCGAGGTCGCGCTGTTGCCGGTTATATTGCGATAGAGACCGGGTGCGATCTGGGCCGGCGGCACTTCGTAGGAGCTGACGAACATCTCGGCCGTTTCGCCGAAATTATAGCCGGCGCGAAACGCGCGGAGGTTGGCTTCGAGGATGTCCGGTGTCTTCTTGAATCGACTGTTGACGTAATCCAGAGTCGGCTGGACCGGACGATGGTACAGCCAGGAAACCATGCCCAACACGAAAAAGTTGCGGCATCGATTCACCGCGCGGGTGTTCAAACCGAGGTCGCGCAGCGCCAGCGTGGTGAGCTTGGTGACCTCGACCTGAAACAGTTGGAACTTCGACAGAGATCCGTCGTTAAGCGGGTTGGTGGTATAGCCCGCCTTCTTGAGGTTCGATTCGTTGAATGCCTCTTTGTCGACGATCAGCACGCCGTTGGGCAGCAAGTCTTCGATATTGACCCTCAGCGCCGCCGGGTTCATCGCCACCAGCACCGACGGCTCGTCGCCGGGGGTGAACACTTCCTGGCTCGAGAAATTCAACTGATAGCCGCTGACCCCAGCCAGGGTACCGGCAGGAGCGCGAATCTCGGCGGGAAAGTCGGGCAGCGTCGCGATATCGTTGCCGGCGATCGCGGATTCGGTGGTGAACTGCATGCCGGTCAGCTGCATGCCGTCGCCCGAGTCTCCAGCAAAGCGAATAACAATATGGTCGCGGCGCTCAATCGGCTTTTCCGCGCCCCCGACCGCAGCCGACGACGCGGCAGCGGCTTGTGCTACATCCGGTGGTACAGCCATTTTAGAGTGCTCTCCTCAATTCGAATCGGGTCTCAGACCAGCCCTCGAGTGTGAAAGAAGCTCAAATACTCGCATGACGGATTTAAACTATAGCTAATGACGCTCGACGGTAAAAGAGCGCGGATTTCCTAGGCAACCGCGGATAATCAACAGATCTGAAAATCTCGAAATTCATCACGAAACTCTAATAATGTTGTTTCAACTTGATCGACCCGCGCCATTCTGGGTCCGCGATGGGCCCAGGCTTCGAGCATGTTTAGATTCGCAAGCTTACCTTCGGCCTCGATCTCGACTCGTCCATCGGGACGATTACGCACCCATCCGGTGAGGCCCAGGCCGTGCGCCTCATCCATCGTAGCCTGACGGAAACATACGCCCTGCACGCGACCGCTCACCAGGATACGCATCCGCGCCAGCCCTATACCGTTTGACATAGCAACACTCCGATTCCCCGTCGCCTCACTCGCGTGCTTCCAGCAAGGCGAGAAACTGGCCCTCGTCGAGTGTCTTGACTCCAAGCTGATTTGCCTTGCGCAGCTTCGATCCCGGGTCATCGCCGACCACGACGTAATCGGTCTTGCTGCTAACGGATGACGTCACGCGGCCGCCGGCTTCCATGATTTTGCGTTCGGCCTCTTCGCGCGTGAGCCTGGTCAACGCACCGGTCAACACGAAGCTCTTGTCGCGCAGCATGCCTCGCCCTTGGGACGGTTCGGGCAAACGCTCGAACTCGAATTTCGCGCGCGCGAGCAGCCGTTCGAGCCCGTCAAGATTTCGCTTCTCGTCGAAGTATTCCCGAATACTGCGCGCGACCTCGGGTCCGATATCGCGCACCGCGCGCAGCTCGTCTTCGCTCGCGGACATCAGCTTATCGACGGTATGAAAACGGGTCGCCAGTTGACGCGCGGTGTGCTCACCGACGTGGCGGATACCGAGGCCGTTGATCAACCGATCGAGCGTGGTTTTGCGCGAGCGATCTATCCGCTCGAGCAGATTGCGCGCGCTCTTCTCGCCCATCCGCTCCAGATCAACCAGCTTGTGCTCGGTCAGCTCGTAGATATCGGCGAGTTCGCGCACCAGCCCGGTATCGACCAACTGCGCGACCAGCTTATCGCCCAGCCCCTCGATATCGAGGCCATATTTGGAGGCAAAATGGCGGATAGATTCGCGCACGCGCGCCGGGCAATTCATGTTGACGCAGAAATACGCGACCTCGCCCTCCTCATGCACGATCGCGCTGCCGCATTCGGGGCAATGCTTCGGCATCTGGAACTCGCGCGAGCGCGGACTGCCCTTGCGCGTCACGTGAACGATGTAAGGAATCACGTCGCCCGCGCGCTCGAGCAGGATTCGATCGCCTTCGCGTACATCCTTGCGCCGAATCTCGTCGAGATTGTGCAGTGAAGCGTTTGAGATCGTAACTCCGCCGAGCGGCACCGGTTCGAGCTGCGCCACCGGGGTGAGCGAGCCGATACGTCCGACGTACACCGCGATCTTGTTGACCCGAGTCTCCGCCTGTTGCGCCTTGAACTTGTACGCGACGGCCCATCGCGGCGAGCGCGAGACTTCGCCGAGCTGCTGTTGGACCGCGATCGAATTGACCTTGGCCACCACGCCGTCGGCTTCGTAGGGCAGATCGTGGCGGCGCTCGGTCATCTCTTCCCAATACTTCAGCACCTCATCGACGCTGTGACACAGGCGCGACTCCGGATTCACCTTGAGACCGAGCGTGCGGATGCCGGCGAGAAAATCCCATTGGGTCTTGAATTCAACGCCGCGAATAATTCCAGGCGAGTGGCAAAAGATCTCGAGCGGGCGCTCGGCGGTAATTCGCGGATCGAGCTGGCGCAGTGAGCCGGCGGCGGCGTTGCGTGGATTCGCGAACAGCGGCTCGCCGCGTTTGGCGCGCTCCTCGTTCAGTTTCGCGAACGGCTGCTTGCCCAGAATCACTTCGCCACGCACCTCGAGCAGTTCAGGAATCTTGCCGTGCTCGGGACGCCGAAGCCTGAGCGCGACGCTTCGAATCGTGCGCAGGTTTTGCGTCACGTCCTCACCACTGACGCCGTCGCCGCGGGTCGAGCCGACCTTCAACACTCCGTCTTCGTACACCAATTCGACCGCGACGCCGTCGAGCTTGACCTCGGCCACGTACTCGATATCGGCCTCGTTCTTGAGCAGGCGCTTAACCCGCGCGTCGAACTCGCGCATCTCCTCGGCGCTGAGCGCGTTGGCGAGCGACAGCATCATGCGGCTGTGCTTGACCACCGCGAATTTGTCGGCCGGCGCCGCGCCGACCCGCTGTGTCGGCGAATCGGGAGTGGCGACTTCCGGATGCTCGCGCTCCAGCCGCTCGAGCCGGCGCATCAACGCATCGTACTCAGCGTCGGAAACCTCCGGCTGATCGAGCACGTGATAGAGGTAGTTATGATGGTTTATCTGCTCGCGCAGGCTCTCGGCCTCGTCCGCGAGCCGCCGCAATTCATCGGCCATGCTTTATACTCGGACGAACGGCGGGTTGAAGCGATCCAAGTTTCGGTGATCGGAGATGCACGGTTTGAAAATTGAGCTTCTTAGTTCGAGGCTCGTTTACGCGGCCGCGCGCGTTTCGTTGTTCGAACACTTCCAGACATAAGTCGGTCCGCATCTGCGGCCGACACGTTTCGCTCGCTTAGACGGCGCTTCAGGAGACGGCGGAAGCCAGGGTGCTCTTCGAGCAGACGATCGATCAAATCATCCTCTTCTTTCAAAGGAACCAATTGGAATGAGGGTTTTCCGTTTACGGTTACCACTATCGGCTCGTCGTGGCAGAGCCGTCCGTAACGGCTGAGCTTGGCCTTGGCGTCACTTAACGGAACGACTTTCATCCGCACTAAACCTCCGATGCTGCACGTAAAGAGAATTCCCCCGCTTTTCGCCGACCAGAACAACGGTCACGTTGGATTCAGCCCTGTCCACGTTAGAAGCACGCGATATCTGCCAAAAAGCCTTAACTCGCGTTGCGCCACTGGATTCGGCCGCAGCGTTTTAAGCTGCCGAGTATCAGCCAACGGATCTTTCGTGAGACGCTCGACCGCTCTTTAAGCACCAATCGCCCTGGTTTTTTGCCAATCGCTTTCAAGTCGGAGATCACCGATTCTTTTACCGTGACGGTCCAAACCGGCATCGCGTTAAATTGTACCCCAGACTATAATTTTGGTCTACCAGTAGTTAAGGATACTTTGACTCGCGTCGCTTTCGCGGCGACCGTTTTCGGCGCAGCATGCAATCTCGTCATGGCGAAGTACAAAATTCTCGCTGACGCGGTTGTGATCGTGCACGCCGCGTAGGTTGGTTTCGTCGTGTTCGGTTTCGCGGTGATTCTAATTGGGGTCGCGCTCGGTTGGCGCTGGATAGAGAATCCTTGGTTTCGCGGACTTCATCTGGCCGCGATCGGCGTGGTTGCGTTGATGGCGCTCGGTGGCATCGTGTGCCCGCTGACTACGCTCGAGAATTATTTTCGCGAAAAAGGCGGTGAGGCGAGCTATCCGGGAGCGTTCGTGGGCCACTGGGCCCATCGATTGATCTTCTTCCAAGGCCCGCCGTGGGTCTTCACGACTTGCTACGTGATTCTCGCGCTGATGGTCGTCGGATTACTGGTGCTCGCGCCGCCGCGATCACGATCGGAGGACGGACAATCGTAAGCGCCTTTCAGCTTGAGCCACGCAAGGACCGGGATTCCTCGCGGAGCCTGCCCTGCGCGAAGCCGAAGGGCAAAGCCGCCGCCCGGAATGACAAAAGTGAGATGAATCGGCGAGGGGATTAGTTGCGGCTGTAGCCCATCGCTTCGAGGAAATCGTCGAGCGATTCGAAGCGCATGAACATGTTGCGGCGCTTCTCGTCGCCGATCGTCGAGCTCGACTCGGGCGAATAGGCGTGTCCGGGATAGACCACGGTCGATTCGTCAAGGTTACGCAGCTTCTGATTCAGGCTGTAATACATCTGCTCGGGATCGGAGCCCGGCAGATCGACGCGCCCGCACGATCCGATAAACAGCGTATCGCCCGACACCAGGTTTCCGTCGATCAGGAAGCATTGCGAACCGGGCGTGTGGCCGGGAGTGTGCAGGAACTTGAGCTTGAGATTACCAATCTCCGCTGTGTCACCGCCTTCGACCTTGACCAGATCGGAATCCGACAGCCCGGCAACCCGCTTGGCGCCTTCGGCTTCTTCCTTGTTGACGTAAATCCTGGCTTTGATTTTTTGCGCGAGTTGAGCGGCGCCTTCAATTCGCTGGCCCATGAAATTGCCGCCAAGGTGATCGGGATGGTAATGCGTGATCAGGATTTTTTCGATCGTGTAACCCTCGCGCGCCGCCTCGTCGACAACCGTATCGATGTCCCAGGCGGGATCCACGACCACCGCCTTGTGAGTAGCCGGATCGCCGATCACATAGACGTAATTCGCCATCGGGCCGAGCAGAAGCTGTCGCAGATAAATTCGAGGTTGCGTGCTCATCGAAGCCTCACTCTCGGTTTTTTCCCGCCGATTCTTTTGCCGATTTGGCCGCACCAGCAGCGGGTTTGGCAGGCAGCCGCAGACCGCGGTCCCACAGAAACTCGGGTTCGTTCAAGCGCTTGGCGACCCATCGCGATTGCACGAACAGATGATCGCTCAGGCGATTGAGATAGATCAGCAGTTGTTCGTTGACGCCCTCCTCGCGGCTGAGCGCCCAGCACACGCGCTCCGCGCGACGGCAGACTGTACGCGCCTGATGTAAGAACGCGTTGAGCTTGCCGCCACCCGGCAGGGTGAAAGACTTGAGCGGCTCGAGCGCTTCATTCATCCGGTCGATCTCATGCTCGAGCTGCTCGACCTCCGCCTCGCCCATCCGATGCATCCCGGGGTAGTCGACGTCCGCGGGCGTCGCGAGCTCGCTGCCGACGTCGAACAGTTCGTTCTGGATGCGCCGCAGCATCTCGGCATACCAGGTATAGTCGGAGCTCAAAGCGGCTTCGTACTCCGGTGTGAAGGTGCGCACCAGTCCCATGATCGAGTTGAGTTCGTCGACCGTGCCGTAGGCTTCCAGGCGATGGCTATCCTTGGGCACGCGCGCGCCACCGACGAGCGCGGTCAGGCCCTTGTCGCCGCTTCGCGTGTAAATCTTGGTGAGTCGAATCGCCATCGAAGTAACCGCGACCGGATCAGAAACCGGCCCTTTTGCGCTGCGACTGATAGCCGCCCTGTTCTACCTCTTGGGAAACCGGCAATCCCGCGTCGCGCCATCCTTTCACCACCACGCGCCCACTTGGATCGCGAGCGCCCATGAAACCGCCGCGAATATTGCTCAGATCGGTGTAACCAACCTGCGCGAGGATTTCGCAGGCGTGCTGCGAGCGCCCTCCGGAGGCGCATCCGACGACCAGCTTCTTATTCTGCGGCAGCAACTTTTGCGCGATCGCGACGAAATCGGAATTCTCCTCCGACTGACCAGGTCCCTTGATGAAAATCACCGGGATATTGATCGCACCGTCGGCGTGACCTTGAGCAAATTCGCCTTCAGTCCTGACGTCGAGATATACCGCCTCAGAATCCTTGCTCAAGATCTCATGTGCCTCGGGCGGTTCAATCTGCTTTATCGCCATCGCGCTTCCTCCCTCGTCAGCTTCGCCGATTCAAGTGCCATACCACAACATACTATGCGCCAGCGCAACCGGGTAAACGCTAGTCCTTCAGCGGCTCGCCATAGCGCTCGAGGAACACGGTCTCCGAGCGCGGCTTGAACGCGCCGAGCTCCAGTCGCGCAGCCTCTTTCGGATAACCGAACGGCAGGATCGTGAAGATGCCGTGGCTGACGGGCATGTTGAACAGCCGTGAGATAGCGTCGAGGTCGAAATTCCCCACCCAGCAGGTTGCAAGTCCCATCGACCATCCCGCGACCGCCATATTTTGCACCGCCTGCGCGCAATCGATATCCGCCCATCGCTTATTGCCCAGGTCCTTGAGCACGGCGATCGCCGACGGAGCGTCGCTGAGGAAGCGCCCGGACGAGCACAACGCGCCGAGCTGGCGCAGGGTATCGCGGTTACGAATTATCAGGAAAAGCCACGGCTGAAGATTGCGCGCGCTCATCGCGTGGCGGCCCGCGTCGACGATTTGCTTGAGCGAATCGAGTTCGACCGGCCGCTCGGCAAAGCTGCGCGCAACCCGCCGGGTGAGAATTGCCTTCATCGCGTCCATAGTTATTTCTCCATCAAGGTTCTGCGATCGATTCTACGCCAGCAATAAGTCGGCGCACATGCACTTAACGATTATCAGTTGGCTGGACAGATACCCTCGCGGTTTCGCACAATCGCGGCAAATCGCACATAGGAGGCACGCTCATGCCAGGCGCTCCCGCATTTCCTTATCCGTATTCGGATTTCAAGGTTTTCAAGGTAGACCCCAAGGCGATGAAACCCGCGCACATCGAGACGCGCGGCGTCACTTTGGATATCGCGGTGTTCAACGACGAGCCCGGCGGCACCACCGGAGTTGAAGATTTCCGGCCGGGCGACGAGGTGGAATGGAATTTCTTTCACGACGAGGTCCAGTACATTCTCAAGGGCAAAGCTGAGATCACCTATTCTTTGCCGCCGATACATCGCAAGTGGTACAAAACTTCTGCTGAGGAAGGCTCGGTCTATCTGATCCCGCGAGGGGCACGCGTGAAGTTCAAGGTGATCGGCAACGATCCGTACCGCCATCTGTTCGTGGTGATGCCGGGTGGTTTTTATCCCGCTGACAAATTCGATCGCTGAAAGGAGGCACTGGCATGAGTTCGCAAGACCTGGAAGAACGGATCCAGAGAATCGAGGATATCGAGGCGATCAGGAAGCTCAAGGCGCGGTATTGCGCCTTCTGCGACAATGGCTACGACGCCCACGGGCTGGCGGCGCTGTTCACCGAGGACGCGGTCTGGGACGGCGGCGCCTTCGGCTACTTCGAAGGCCGTAAGGCGATTCATGATTTCTTTGCCGGCATCTCAAAGCGGCTGTCGTTTGCGATGCATTACGTGATGAATCCGCTGATCGACGTCGAAGGAGACCATGCGACCGGACGCTGGTACCTGTTCGAGCCGTGCACCTTCGACGGCTCGGAGCCGGTATGGGGCGCGGCCTACTACGACGACCGCTACATAAAGGTGGGCGGCGTGTGGAAGTTTCAGTCGGTCAAGATAACCTCCTCGTTCTGGACGCCTTACGAGCAGGGATGGGTCAAGAAGCGTTCAGTAGCGGAGTGAAGCAGCGCCAGTTAAACTTTCCTCATCCCATAGAGGAGAGATAACCCCATGGCACTGCGAGCGCCGAACGCGGACGATCTGCGCCGCCTGGCTGCAGCCAATCATTTTGAGCTCAGCGACGAGGAGGTTGCGGCCTACCGAACACTGCTGCCGGATATGTTTATCGCGCTGGAATCGCTGATCCAGGCGCCGTCGAATCTGCCGCCGATTAAGTATCGCGATCGCGACCCCGGCGTGCGGCCCACGCGCGAGCATGACCCGTTCAACGCGATCGTGCGGCGATGCTCGGTGAAAGGCGCGAAGAGCGGCAAGCTGGCGGGCAAGCGGCTTGGGATCAAGGACAGCGTGTGCATCGCCGGAATCCCGATGACCTGCGGCTCGCACGTGTTCGCGAGCTATGTGCCCGATATCGACGCGACTATCATCACGCGCATTCTCGACGCGGGCGGCGAGATAACCGCCATCCTCAACATGGACAATTGCGCCTTCTCAGGCGGCGGCGATACCAGCGCTTACGGCGCAACCTTGAATCCGCATGACACCAAGTATCTAGCCGGCGGTTCTTCGGGCGGTTCGGGCGCGGCGCTTTATTACGACGATATCGATATGACGATCGGATGCGATCAGGGCGGATCAGTTCGCATCCCTGCGGCTTGGTGTGGCGTGGCGGGACTGAAGCCCACGCACAGCCTGGTGCCATACACAGGTATCGTCGGAATCGACCATACCTTCGATCACGCGGGACCGATGGCGAAGTCGGTCGCTGACGTCGCGCTGCTCTTGGAAGTTATCGCCGGCCGTGATCCGATGGATCCGCGTCAATACGAAGTGCCAGTGCAGCCGTATACGCAGACGCTCAACGAAAGCATCCGCAACTTGAAGGTGGGCGTTCTGACCGAAGGTTTCGGCACGCTGGTCACCGAAGCCGACGTGGACGCCAAGGTCAAAGCCGGAATTGAATCGCTGCGCGACTTGGGCGCTCAAGTCGAGGAAGTTTCCGTACCGGAGCATCTCCGTGCCGGTGGGATCATCTGGGCGCTGTTGGCGGAAGGGATGACCGCGCTGGTTCATGGCAACGGCCAGGGTTATCACTGGCAGGGGCTTTACAACGAAAGCCTGGCCGCATTTTTGGGCAAGTCGGTCAGAGCTCAGGCGCACGATCTTCCCGCGCAGGTGAAATTCACCGTGATGATCGGCACCTATCTGAACCGCATCTATCACGGACAACTTTACGCCAAAGCGCAGAACCAGCGCCGCGCTTTACGACAGGCCTACGATACGGTTCTGGAAAAGGTCGACGTAATCGTGATGCCGACCACGCCCATGAAGGCGCATCGCTATACTCCCGGGCTCGGGCTAAGCGAGATCATCAACCACGGATGGAACATGTTGGCCAACACCGCGCCGTTCGACATGACCGGCCATCCGTCATTGAGCGTGCCGTGCGGCAAATCGGGCGGACTGCCGATAGGCATGATGATCACCGGACGTCATTTCGAGGACGGAACGCTGTTGCGCGTCGGAAATGCGTTCGAGCAACAGACGCCGTGGGAGAAGCGATAGCGACTCCTCCGCGCGCATTCCACTATCGCCTGGCTGGCTGTGGTGTCATTCAAAGCGCCCGGAGGACCGGGCGAGATCCTTCGACACGGCTCGCGTTGCTCACCGGCTCAGGATGACGGGAAGTAAAGGCGTCGAACTCTCTGCTCAGGAGCGGTGCCCACCTTAGCGAATCCGAACGGTTCAGGATGATGTAAAGGGCGAGCCGTTCGACTCTAGCTGCGGCGATAGACCACGAATTCTTCGCTGAACTTTTCGGCCCGCTGCTGTTCGGAGGAGAGGCGCTGAGTGCGCAGGAGGAACTGCACAATCTCTTCGTGGCTGACCTGGCCGACCGGCGCGAGGATTTCGACCAGCTCGTCAATTAGACTCGGGAACTTCTCGCTGGGGATGTAGTAATGCGCCCAGCCGAAGTTGCAGTGCCGATGAAGGATCTTGGCGATCGTCTTTTCCAAAAGCTCGCGCTTGGTCTTGGCTTCGGTTTCAATCATGATTCGCCACCCCGACGAAATGAGATCCTTCGTCTGGCAGAGTAGCCACCAAGCGCCGAGCAATCAAGCCGATTTTTCGACTTCGGACGCTTGCTCGTCGGCCCAAACCAACTTGCGGTAGTCGAAGTGTAACCCTTCGATAATATTGAACTTCACCACTTCGAAATACGGCGAGAGATCGAAGTCGCGCGGCGTGATCAACGTCGGCGAGACGCTCTGAAATACGCCGAAGCGCCGGCCGTCTGGACGCGCGAACAAGCGCCGCAACCGCCGCGGCTCCTCGGTCTCCTCCAGCAACGGCGGTTCCTTGAAGTTGGGAACGATCGGGAATTTCACGCGATCAAACGAATCGGCGATCATGCTGGAACAGATCACGCGGGTGGGCTCGCCGCTGCCGAAGCGCAGCGCGGTGCGCCTGAATCGCCGGGGCACCAGGGTCACCGGAAGGAAGTAGCGGGCTAAATCGAGAATATTCTTGACGTCGTAGGTGTTGCCGACCTTGCTCAAAGCGTCGTCGATCACCTGGCGCGCATGCTCGCGCGAAAGATTGTAGGGCCGGCAAATACGAATATTAAAATGGCGATAACTGCTGAGCGGAGTCAGCACCACGCCACGCTCCACCAGGGCTTCGACCAGCAGATGATTGGCATCGTCGCCGAATTTCTCCAGCAATTCCTTTCTTAGCGCGGGATCACGCTTCAACGGCTCGTCACCGACGTACAAAGCCGCGTGCGACCATGAACTCTGCGTCAGGTACTTGATCACTTCGCTGATTCGTTCGTTGCCTTCGACCAGCACCACATCGCCCTTGCGGATGTAGCGCTCCATCTTGGTCAGATCGTTGGGAATTTTGAGGACGTATTGTTTGAGCGGCTTGGTCAGCAGCCGCACGACCAAGTCAATCACCTTGCGTCGCAGCGCGGCGAAGGGATTGAACTTTGACAGTCTAGGCATCGGCCCGGCTCCCCCGCCCGATCCTTCTCCCCCCAAGCCCAATAATACTAACGCGGTCTTTTGCGGACAAGGGAGCGCATCAAAGAAGAACCTCCGAACGCGATTTAGCGGTGAAAAAAGTACCTGGCAGCGAGTCGCAATCAGCCTGCGCGCAAGGCTCGATACGTGCTCAGCCCTGGAATGCGCCTACGATTCCGTAGAACGGAACCTTCAACAAGGGCTCCTGCGGATCGTCGGTCTTAATCGAAAGCTGGCCGCGAAGCTGTCCGTCGGGCGTACCCCTGCGCAGCTCAACCGTGATCTTGTATTCCTTGCCGGCGGTTACCGGCTCGACGTTCGTGGCAACGCTATGCGTGCTGCTCGAAATATCGGTTATCTTGACCGCGCGACTGCCGGAACTTTCGAGCCGAAGGATTCTTATCGCGTTCTGTCCGTGCGGCACGATGCCGAAGGATATCTGCTGCGGCACGACAGTCACCGGACCGTAAACATGACCTGAAATATGCACCAGGATGGGCTGCCGATTGGTGGTGATCTCGACGGAATCGTCGAACGATCCCACTGGCATACTTTTGAGCACCGTCACTTTAAGCAGCGCTCCTGGTTTGCCGTCCTTGAGCGCCTCCTGCGCGACCTTGATGTTGGGATTGGAGTTGGAGACTTTGTCGAGCTTGAAGTCCTTTTCCTTGCCGGCGTAGGTGATCATTACTTGGCTGG
>DATJOQ010000357.1:0-4788 GCA_035506935.1 Binataceae bacterium (SeqCode)
AACGTCCCCGTGGTGAGAATGACCGACGACGCTTCGAACTCTTCCCCGATTTGCGATTCGACCCCGTGCACGCGGCTTCCGTCGAGCATCAGGCGCTCGACACTCGCCTGCCGGATCGTCAGGCCCGCGACGCGTTCCATCACGCGCTTCATCCGCGCCCGATATTCCGCCTTATCGGCCTGGGCCCGCCGCGCGCGGACTGCCGGCCCCTTGCGCGTGTTGAGAAAACGAAACTGGATTCCGGTTTCGTCGATCGCGAGCGCCATCTCGCCGCCCAAGGCGTCGATCTCGCGCACCAGATGGCCCTTGCCGATTCCGCCGATCGCGGGATTACACGACATCTGGCCGATATGGTCGAGATTCAGCGTCAGCATCAGGGTCCTGGCGCCCATCCGCGCGGCGGCCAAAGCCGCTTCGATACCGGCATGTCCGGCACCCACCACGATTACGTCGTACTTTGCCATCGTCGATGAAGATAATTTCAGCCGCTCGCGGTCATAGTCAATTGAATGCGCAAGCCCTTAATCATACGCAGAATATACTAAAAGTAGTGAATTTCTACCAATCGTTACTATTTATTTGCCGATGCAGAACTCACCGAACACCGCGTCGAGCACGTCCTCCGAGCTTACTTCGCCGGTGATCGCACCCAGCGCGTCGGAAGCCAGCGTCACGTCGACCGCGACGATCTCCGGCGGCATCCCCTCGAGCGTGCTGGCGCGCGCCGCGTCCAGCGCGGTCAGTGCTGCGGCCAGCGCGCGCTGATGGCGCTCGCGCGAGATCGCCACGCTGTCGCCGCGATTATCGCCGGCCAGGGCCTCGAGCGCGCGCACCAGCTCGTCGCGCAACTGTGCGACACCCTCTGCGCGAAGCGCGGAGAATGCGAGCGCCGGCATCTGAAGACCATGGTCGCGCAACGACTCCAATGACAGCTTCGCGGGCAAATCGCTTTTGTTGAGCAGCGCGACGCCGGCCCGCGTGCCGCACGCCGCCAGCACGCGCAGATCTTCATCCTCCAGCGGCCGCGACGAATCGAACACCGCGATCAGCAGATCAGCCTCGCCCGCGTGATGAAACGTGCGCTCGACGCCGAGACGCTCAACCGGGTCAGCGCCGTCGCGGATGCCGGCGGTATCCTGGAGCACCAGCGGGTAGGGCCCGAGATGGATAGAATCCTCGATAACGTCGCGGGTGGTGCCTGGATAAGGCGTCACGATCGCGCGTTCGACTCCGAGAAGCAGGTTCAGGATGGTCGACTTGCCGGCGTTTGGCTTGCCGATAATCGTCGCGCGTGCGCCCTCCCGCATCAGGCGTCCGCGCGCGAAGCTGTCGTGCAGGATACGAACGTCCTCGGCCAGGCGCTCGAGCTGACCGGCGATTTCGTCGCGGCTCGGCAGCTTCAAATCTTCATCGCTGAAGTCGATCTCGACCTCTAAATGGGCTTTGATGCTGACGACCTCCCGACGGAGACCGCTTACGCGTTGTTTCAGTGCCCCGCCAAGCTGATTCAACGCCTGCTGCAGCGCGCCTTCGCCTTGCGCCGAAACCAGGTCAGCCACCGCCTCGGCCTCGGTCAAATCGATTCTGCCGTTCAGGAAGGCACGACGGCTGAACTCACCGCGCTCGGCTATCCGCGCGCCCTCGGCGATCGCCAGGCCGAGCACGCGCCGCGTGAGGAAAGCGCCACCATGACACTGCAGCTCGGCGACGTCTTCGCCGGTAAGGCTGGCCGGCGAGGGCATGATCACCGCGAGCGCGCGATCGATCGCGGCGCTGGTGGCCGGGTCGCGAATCTCGCCTATATATAGATGACGCGGTCGAAGGTCGCTTGCGTAATCGGGATGCCACAGCCGGCGCAGGATTTCGATCGCGCGGGGCCCTGAAAGACGCACGATCGCGACCGCTCCCTGACCGGACGGCGTGGCGGGCGCAACGATCGTGTCCTGCCGATACATCGTGAAGGAAAGCCTATCATCGCGGGTGGCGACGAACTAAGCCGAAGGAAATCGGGTCGCTAAGGGCGGGTTGCCAAAGCCGCCCTATTGCACCGATACAAACCGGCGCCGACGCTAATAAATTACAGCCCTTGCGATACTTGTCCATTAGCTGTGGGTATGGTTGGATTAGTGTTTTACGGGAATCCAGATCAAGCGGACTAAGCGGCTTTTGAAAACCAAGCCCGGCAGAGGGCTGAACTTGGCTGATAACAATGAAAAGGACCTACCAACCCAGCAATCGCCGACGCAAACGGACTCACGGCTTTCTCGCCCGGATGGCCACTCCTTCGGGACGCAAGGTGCTCAAGCGCCGGCGCGCCAAAGGCCGGGCTCAGCTGACGGTATCGATTCCGCCCAAACAACCCGGTTAGTCCTGCAGCGGCCTCTCGGTCTGTCGCCGGCTGATCGGCTGCGACGGCATCCCGAATTCGTCTGCGTTCAGCGATCCGGGCTTCGGCTTCAGACCCCGCATTTCGTGGTGTACGCTGCGAAGCTTCCCGAGGGCGAGGGTTCGAAGCTCGGTATGACCGTCTCGCGACGGATCGGCAATGCGGTGGTGCGCAATCGGCTGCGGCGGCAGGTTCGCGAATGCTTCCGCCTGACGCTTAGACGATCGACGCCACCCGACTGCGCGCTGGTAATCGCGGCGCGCGTGGGAGCGGCCGGACTCGCCTCCGCCTCTATAAATGATGAACTGGGGACTGCTACGTTAAGGCTGGCGCAAAAGCTCCGCGACCAGAGGAGTTGATGAAACGGAGCAGTGAAATCATAGACTACCTGCGCTTTGTGATCCGCGCGCCAGCACTCGGAATTTTGGCCGCCTACCGGGCTGCAATCTCGCCGCTGCTGATGACGATGTTCGGTGGTTCCTGCCGATTCGAGCCAAGCTGCTCGATATACGCCAGCGCGGCGATATCAGAACACGGTATCGGGCGCGGCGGGTTTCTCGCCGTACGCCGGCTGCTGCGATGCCATCCGCTGGGCGGTCACGGATATGATCCGGTTCCTGCCACGTCTGCGGTCAAAGCTGCTCTCGATTAAGGGGAATTTTGGACTCACGAATTCTAATCGCAATAATTCTATCCCTGGCTGCGGTCTTCGCGTATCAGGAGTTGGTGCTCAAGCGGCTCTATCCGCCGCCGGGCCAACACGCGGCTTCGCCACAGCCGCGTCCGACCAGCATGGTCGCCGCACCGTCGATGGTGCCCAATGGATTACCGGCGACCGCCGCGAAACCGACGACCGCCGCGAAAGCGCTGGAATCCGCTGGAGCCACGGCAGCACCTGGCCGCACGGTCGAGGTTGATGCCGATCTCTTTCGCGCGACATTCACCACTCATGGCGGTCGCCTAAAGAGCTTCCTGCTCAAGCGCTTTCGCGAGACCTCCGCCAAGAACAGCCCGCCGCTGGAAATGGTACGAACGGCTCCGGGCGCCGAGCTGCCACTTGGATTGGTAGTGCAACGCGCCGGCGCGATGTTCGATGATCGCGATGTCGATTACTCGAGCGATGCGCCGTCCGCGATAGAAGTGCGCCCGGGTGAACGGTCGACCGTAACTTTCACCGCCAAAACTGCGGACGGACTAAGCCTGGTCAAGACCTTTACTTTCAAGGCCGCCGATTACGTCTTCGATATCAGCGCCGAAGCCACCGATTCGACCGCTACACTGGACAAGATCGGTTTCGAATACAGCCAGCCGCTGACGCCGCATAAGGGCTACTACGACATCCCCAAAATTCAGGCGTATCTGAACGACAAGGCAATCGCCGACGGCGAGAAGGAGTTGCGCAAAGGCGTCGGCCCGATGTCGGGTTCGCTGATCTACGCAGGGTTCGGCGATCGCTATTTTCTTTCCGTGCTGCTGCCGGCGCAGTCCGCGAACGACACCCTGGTGATGGACTTCGACGGCACCGAAGCGCACGCGCAACTGATCTTTTCGAGTGCTCACGCGAACGTGCTGCGCGCTTCGAGCGAGATTTATATCGGACCAAAAGATCTCGATACGCTGGAGTCGGTCAATCCCAAGCTCAGCTCGGCGATCGAGCTCGGATGGACTCGCATCCTGGCGCTTGCCTTGCTGCGGACGCTCAAGCTATTTCATCGCATCGCACCCAATTACGGGGTCGATATTATTTTACTGACCGTGGCTATCCGACTGCTGCTGCTGCCGATGTCGATCAAGAGCCAACGCTCGATGATGCGTATGCAGCGCTTGCAGCCGCAGGTCGAGCGAATCCGCGAAAAGTTCAAAGACGATCGCGACCGGCTGAATCGCGAGATGGTGGATCTGTACAAGCGCAACCACGTGAATCCGATGGGCGGGTGCGCGCCGATGGCTTTGCAGCTCCCGATCTTCATCGGGCTCTACTATGCGCTGAGCAACGCGGTCGAACTCCGCCACGCGCCGTTCGTCGGCTGGATTCGCGACCTTTCGGCCCCGGATTGCTTGAGAATTCCTGGCATGCCACCGCTGCCGATGACCGAGTGCGGGGGCATTCCGGTCCTGGTGCTCCTGATGGGAATCAGTACGTTCCTGCAGCAGTGGATGTCGCCGCAGTCAGCCGATCCCAGCCAGCAGCGCATGATGATGCTGATGCCGATCGTTTTCACTGTCATGCTGGTGAATTTTCCAGCCGGCCTCTCCTTGTACTACTTGTCGTCCAACGTGGTCGGTGTGATTCAGCAGTTCGTTCTTAACCGAGAATTCAAACAGCTCAGTCCAGCTAACGCATGACTTCCAACGACAATTGGCTCGAAGTAACCGCCTCCACCGTCGAGAACGCGATCAGT
>DATJOQ010000358.1:0-3669 GCA_035506935.1 Binataceae bacterium (SeqCode)
GCCGACTTTGCCGGATCGGTCTTCAATAAATGGATGAGGCGCGCGGCCAGCAGGACAACCCTGGCCGCTCCGGGGCCGATTATTCGGTGCTGGCGCGGCTTGCGGTCCTCGCGGCCAGCGTCCTCGGCGTCCTGCTGGCGCTGAGTATTCCCAACGCAGTCTTTCCCGAGATGAGTTTCAATCGCGCGGTGATTATCGCCAATAGCGGCGATCTGCCGGCCGCGCAGATGCTGATCGCCGTGACCCGGCCGCTCGAGCAGGCCGCGTACGGAGTGCAAGGCACCACGATGGTGCGTTCCAACACTACGCGCGGCTCAGTCGAAATCGATGTCAATTTCAGCTCGAAGAGCGACGCGAGCACCGACTATCAGTTGCTTAACGCCGCGCTCAGCCAGGCGCGTGGCCAACTGCCGCCGGATACGACGGTCGACACGAGGCTGCTGACCAGCAGCACCTACGAAATTCTGGATATCAGCCTGAGCTCGCCGGTACGCGGCCTGACCGAGCTGACCGACATCGCATTTTACGAAGCGATTCCCGGTCTCCATCGGATTCCGGGCGTTTATCTGGTGCAGATGTCGGGCGACAAATATCGCGAGTTCATCGTGCGCCTGGATCCCGGCAAACTGGTGGCCTACCGCTTGACGCCGCAGGATGTGGTCGCCGGCCTGGCGCGCGCCAACGTGGTCGCTTCCGCCGGCCGCGTCATGGATACGCATCGGATGTTGCTGACCGTGGTGAGCAGCAACCTCAGCAGTATCGAAGATCTCGCGGGTACCGCGATCGCAAGCGTCGGCGGCCAGCCGATCAAGCTCAGCGACCTGGCCGACATGCGATTGGGAATTCGCGAGGACTACGTTCGCTGCGAATCGCAGGACGGCCCCGCTGTGCTGATCGGCGTTTCGCGCCAGCCGGGCGGCAACACGGTAGAGATCTCGCGCCAGGCGCATCAACTGGTTGATGAATTCCGCCGCAGGTACCCCGATGTGCGCTTTTCCTTCAGCTACGATCAGGCGCGGCTGGTCGACGAATCCTTCAACAGCGTTCGCGATGCAATCGTGATCGGATTGGTGCTCGCCGTGCTGGTGGTGCTGGCATTCACGCTGAGTCCGCTGAGCGCGCTGGTCTCGGCGATCGTGGTGCCGTGCACTATCGCTTCGACCTTTTGCGTGATGAAGGCGGCGTCGCTCAGCTTCAACATGATGACGCTCGGCGGGCTTGCCGCAGGAATCGGATTGTTCATCGACGACGCGATCGTGATGATCGAAGCGATCGAGCGCTCGCTGTCACGGTATGGCGCGATCGCAGCCGCGGTGAAGATTGCGCTTCGAGACTTGAGTCGGCCGCTGATCGCCTCGACCATGACGGTGATCGTGGTCTTCCTGCCGCTGGCCTTCATCTCAGGCGTAACCGGGATGTTCTTCCGTTCCCTGGCAATCACTTTGGGCTCGGGCTTGATGATATCGCTGGTGCTGGCGCTGTTTTTCACTCCTGCGCTGGAGAAACTGATCGGGCGATGGCGCGGGCAGAGCCGCGAGCCCGGCCGTGTGTTCCGCGCCGCATTGCGCCTGTACGACGCAATGTTGTGGCCGTTTTTGCGCTTCCCGCTGTTCGCGATTCTGGCTGTAATTGCGTCACTGGCGACGGCCGGATGGCTGGCCACTCACCTCGGCACCGATTACCTGCCCGAAATGGACGAGGGAGCCTTTGTGCTCGATTACATCACTCCTGCGCAGAGCACTTTGAATGATACCGACGAGTTGCTGCGAAAAATTGAGACGATTCTGAAAGATACACCCGAGGTGGCGGCTTTCGCGCGGCGCACTGGCACGCAACGAGGCTTTCAGCTCAGCGAATCGAATACCGGCGATATCACGGTCCAGCTCAAGGCGAATCGAAGCAGAGGAATCGACGAGATCATGGACTCGGTGCGCGAGCGCGTGCTGGGGCAGGTTCCGGGAGTTCAGGTCGATTTCTCACAAGTGCTGCAGGATCTGATTGGTGACCTCTCGGGCACGCCGCAACCGATCGAAGTGAAGGTCTTCGGCTCCGATCAAAGCGCGATTGAAGGTACCGCCAAACAGGTCGCTGCTCGCTTGAAAACGATTCCGGGTCTGGTCGACGTGTTTGACGGCGTGGTGTTGAGCAATCCCGAAGAGGAAGTTTTCGTCGACCCCAGGCAGGCGCAGCGCTATGGGCTTTCCGCGAGCGACGTTCACGACGCGCTGCATTCGGTAATCGAAGGCACCGTCGCTACGCAACTGCGCGTGGGCGATCGGCTGATCGCAGTGCGGGTGCGCTATCCCAGCGGGTTTCATCTGAGCCTCGATCAGCTCTCGCAGGTGCTGCTCAGAACTCCCGACGCTGGAAATATCGCCCTTTCCCAGGTGGCCGGTATCCGATGGCTTGGCGAAACCACGGAGCTAAATCGCGAGCGGCTGCGGCCGGTGGTCCATGTCACCGCTCGAATCGAGGGCGTTAGCCTCGGCAGGGCGATGGCGCGAGTGCGGCGTCAACTCGAGAGCCTTACGCTACCCGCTGGTGTCACGCTCGAATACGGCGGCTTATACATCGAGCAGCAGCAGGCGTTCAGTCAATTGACGGTGGTGATGGTGGTCGGAACCGTGCTGATGTTCCTGGTCACGGTGTGGGAATTTCGCCGCCTGACGCCGGCCTTTGCGGTCCTGCTGGGCGCGCTATCATGCCTGGCGGGCAGCCTGATCGCGCTCGAGCTCGCAGGAATCACTCTTAATATCTCCTCCTTCATGGGACTGATCATGGTCGCCGGGATCACCGCGAAAAACGGTATCCTGCTGCTCGATCAGGCCGATCGCGAAGTCGCCGCTGGTGTGTCGTCCCCACGCGACGCTCTGGCGCGCGCCGCCGAAATCCGCTTGCGTCCCATCATGATGACCACCCTGGCGACCGCCGCGGGCCTGCTGCCGCTCGCGCTTGGTGTTGGCGCGGGAGCGAAAATTCAACAACCATTGGCGATCACGGTGCTAGGGGGATTGGCATTCGCGGTGCTGTTTTCGACCGCGCTGGCGGGCGGCCTTTACCTGATCGGAACCGCCGATATAGATGACACTGATGCAAACGATGACGATTCCTGATCAAGACAGAGTCGCAATCCGTGACAAGGGCGAAGTCCATCTTCAAGTCGCGGAGTTGCCTAACGGTAATTGCCCGGCATGAGGCTTAGAATCGCGGCGCCGGTGATTCTGCTCGGTTGGCTCGTCGTTTTTGCCAACGCGGCCGGCAAATCAGGCAGGATCGAAATCTGGGCGGACCGTTCCGGTGACGATATGATCGGAGAACAGGTATTCGCTGCGCTCAAGGAAAAGATCACGGCCTCGAAGAAATTCGAACTGGTGGGGCAGCATACGGCCGAGCAGCATCCAGGAAGCGTTGGCGTTCATATCGTATCGGAGAGCATACGTGAGCCGGCGGGCAAGTCCGGCTTGAGATCCGCGGTTTCGTTTGCGCTTACCTTTCCGGCGCGAGATCACACCGAGTTGTTCGTCACCTCTTCGGTCGCGGTGGTGGGCCCCGAGGGTGTGTCCGATCTGGCCGACTCGATACTGGCGCAGGTAGGCAAGGTAGCCGAAAGCTTCGAACAGTAGCTCGGCGATTTCTGCGGTTCTCTACGCGCTTCGCGAAGCGTCGCCG
>DATJOQ010000359.1:0-9598 GCA_035506935.1 Binataceae bacterium (SeqCode)
GCGACGGGTATTCGGGCGGCTCCGGCAACTCGTCCAGATCGAGCACGTGCTGCTTGAGCCACTCGCCGTAGGGTTTGCGCGCTGCGATCGATTCCTTGATTTCCTCGTCCTCGACGATCCGTCCAAGCTCCGTGTCGACCAGGAACATGCGGCCCGGCTGCAGCCGCCCCTTGAGCTTGACCTGCTCGGGCGGAATATCGAGCACGCCGGTCTCCGACGCCATCACCACCAGTCCGTCCTTGGTCACCAGGTATCGCGACGGACGAAGCCCGTTGCGATCCAGCACCGCGCCAATCTGGCGTCCGTCGGTAAACGCGATCGAAGCCGGACCGTCCCACGGTTCCATCAACGACGAATGGTACCGGTAGAACGCGCGCTTGGATTCGCTCATCGCGCGATCGTTCTGCCACGCCTCCGGGATCGTCATCATCACAGCATGCGCGAGCGAACGTCCGGTGCGAACCAGCAGTTCGAGCGCGTTGTCGAACATTGCGGAATCGCTGCCGGTCGGCTGGATAATCGGCAGAAGCTTCTTGATGTCATCGCCGAAGAGCGGCGACGCGAACATCTTTTCGCGCGCGCGCATCCAGTTAATATTGCCGCGCAGCGTGTTGATCTCACCGTTGTGGCATAGGAAGCGATACGGATGCGCCCTATCCCAGCTCGGGAAAGTGTTGGTCGAGAAGCGCTGATGCACCATCGCGAGCGCACTCACCATCTCGGGGTCGAGCAGGTCGGGAAAGAACTGCGGAATCTGAGTGGAAATTAATTGTCCTTTGTAGACCAGCGTGCGCGACGACAGGCTGCAGATGTAAAACAGATCGGCCTGGCGCAAGTGCGCCGCGCGCACCTCGTTTTCGATCCGGCGGCGGATCACGTACAGCTTGCGCTCGAGCGCCTCGCCGTCTTCGACCAGAGGCCCCTGCGCGCCAATGAAAATCTGGCGGATGAAAGGCAGCGCGCGGCGCGCGATGACGCCGCAGTTGCTCTCGATTATCGGCACCGTGCGCCATCCGAGCAGCCGCTGGCCCTCTTCGTGCACCACTCGCTCCGCAATCTTCTCGCACAACTGACGCTCGCTCGAGTCCTGCGGCAGAAACACCAGGCCCACACCGTAACCGCCTGCCGACGGCAATCCGAAACCAAGCGATTCCGCCTGCTTGCTGAGAAACGCGTGCGGAACCTGAAGCAAAATCCCCGCGCCATCACCGGTCAGCGGATCGCAACCACACGCGCCGCGATGGGTCAGGTTGTCGAGCACCTGCAATCCCTGGCGGATGATCTCATGCGAGCGCTCGCCCTTGATATTGACCACGAAACCAACGCCGCAAGCGTCGTGCTCGTGGCTCGGATCGTAAAGGCCTTGTTTGGCCGGAATGGTTCGCGAGTTGTGCATCAGCTTGCTTTTTTGCTGTGATGGGCGACCGCCTTGGTACCGTTGTGGCGCGGCCGCCGAGTTGTCAGTTCCTCCTGTATCGCTTCTCCATTAAGCGGAATCTGCACGCGCTCGGTATGAGTCGACAAAACCACCATCGTCTCAGTGCGTTCAACGCCGTCGATCGAGCGAATCGTGCTGATCAAGCGTTCGAGCGACGAGGTGTTGTCAGTCTTGGCCTTGAGCAGCAACGTGTGCAGGCCGGTCACGTGATGGCACTCGAGCACGTCTTTCAGCTCCGCGACCGCTCGTTCCAACTCATCCAGCATGTCGGGATGATTCACTGACACCCCGATGAAGGCCGTGATGTCTTTGCCCAGGCGCTTGGCGTCAACCGTCGCGTGGTAGCCGGTGATGATACCGCTGTCCTCGAGCTTCTTGACGCGCTCCATCACCGAAGGTGCGGATAATCCGACCTGATCGGCGAGCTTGGCGAGCGAGGTTCGGCAGTGTTCCTGCAGCACATTCAGGATATGGAGGTCGATGGCATCAAGTTCGGGGATGTCGAAACCTAATTTCATAAGGCAAAAAGCGTCAAAAACCGACGAACCAAACCTAAAAATAGATTATGATTCAAGATTCTTAAGACATTTTGTCGACCTTTGCAAGGGTTGAGGGCGATTTTTCTTGATTTTAGTTGATTACGCGCCAGCGCTTTTCAGGGGTATATCAAATCAGCGCGTCGAAACCGTTACGATTTCGACGCGCCATTCGACAGAACTGTGATTTTTACGTTGCGGCGGGTTACCGCCGAGAAGCGGCTAGGGAGCGCGCTTCAGCTCGCGCCACACCAGGCCCCATCGCACACCCTGATCGCTGACCGTGACCGCGTCGACGCCGAACCGAGCCATCGCTCTTTCCAGAATCGCCGCGCCCGCAAAGATAACGTCGGCGCGCCCTTCGAGCAGACCCGGAAGCCGCTTGCGCTCCGCGAGCGGCAGGGTGCGGAAAAGATTCGTGACGCGCGTGACCTCGGCCAATGAGAGTCGATGGCCGTGCACGATCGCGGAATCATATTGAGTCATGCCAAGGCTCACCGCGCAGACGGTGGTGACCGTGCCCGCGATGCCCACCAGGCGGTCGGGACGATAGTTCCAGTTGAGCGCGTCGATCTCGCGATCGATCGTTGCGCGCAGCTGGGCTACGTCGCTGTCGGCTGGAGGATCATGCTTGATATTGCGTTCGGTAAGACGTACCGAGCCGATCTGCAGGCTGATGAGAACCAAATCATGCCCCGGCTCAGCCTGAATAAGCTCGGTCGAGCCGCCGCCGATATCAACGATCAAAAGCTTCTCGCTGGGATTGATCGGCAGCCCGTGACGCACGGCCAGGTAGCTCAGTTCGGCCTCGGCATCGCCGGAGATGATATCGAGATCGAGACCGGCGCGAGCTTTCACCTGCGCGATAAACTCGGGGCCGTCGCTCGCGTCGCGCAGCGCGCTGGTCGCGGCGGTAACGATTTTCTCGGCGCCCAACGCCCGCGCTTGATTCGTAAACTCCACGATCGCCTCGAGCGTGCGCCGGGCGGAGTCTGGGTCGAGGCGGCCGTTTTTGTCGACGCCCCGGCCCATCCGGGTGATACGCGAAAAATCCGCCAGGCGATGCACCCGCTGATTCTGGTCAGCTTCTACCACCAGCATCAGAACCGTGTTGGTTCCCACATCGAGCGCGCCGAGTTTCATTTTCTTGGTCCGTTCTATCCGTTAGGGACGGCAGCGGGCGGCGTGCTCGCCTCGCTCGCGAGCTCTGACTTCCCACCGTCGCTATCAGGCGTGTCTATATCATGACGCGCGATCCAATCGTCGAAGGCGGCGATCGCGCGCGTCCCCATCGCGAGTTTCTTCTGCCGGCCGCGATCAGCCGCCGAGCCGCGCCGCGGTGACAAGCCGTGCAGCTCGGGCATCAGGCCATAATTGGCGTTCATCGGCTGAAAATCTTTGCGATTCGGATCGGTAATGTAGCCGATCAGCGATCCCATCGCCGTCTCGATCGGCGGTATCACCAGCTCGCGTCCCTCGATCATGCGCGCCACATTGATCGCAGCAAGCAGCCCCGCGGCGGCCGACTCGACATAGCCTTCGACGCCGATCATCTGGCCCGCGACGAAGAGGTCGCTGCGCGATTTCAACTGCAGCGCAGGCGTCAGCAACCGCGGCGAATCGATAAAGGTGTTGCGATGAAGCGAGCCGAGCCGCACGAATTCCGCACGCTCGAGGCCCGGAATCATGCGCAACACGCGGCGCTGCTCCGGATACGTCATCTTGGTTTGAAATCCTACGATATTGTAGAGCCGGCCCCCGCTGTCATCCTGACGCAGTTGCACCACTGCCGCCGGACGCGCGGCGGTACGCGGATCGGTAAGCCCAACCGGACGCATCGGACCAAACGCCAGCGTCTTGGGTCCGCGGCGCGCCATCTCTTCGATCGGCATGCATCCTTCGAAATACACCGGCCGCTCGAACGGATGAGTCGGCACTTTTTCCGCCGCGAGCAGCGCCTCGACGAACGCCTCGTACTCGGTCTCGGTCATCGGGCAGTTGAGATAATCGTCGCCGCCTTTGCCGTAGCGCGCGGCGCGGAACGCTTTTTCCATATTGATCGAATCGGCGGTAACGATCGGCGAGATCGCGTCATAGAAGTAAAGACGCTGCGGCCCGATAATCCGGCTGAACTCCGCGCCTAGCGCCGCGCTGGTAAGCGGACCGCTTGCAAGGATCGTCGGTCCGGGCGGAATCGCGGTGACTTCCTCGCGTACCACCTCGATCATCGGATGGTTTTCCAGCGCGGCCGTGATGTCTTCGGCGAAGCGCACCCGATCGACCGCGAGCGCGCTTCCCGCTGGTACCCGCGCGCGATCCGCGGCCGCTATCACCAGCGAGCCCAGGCGCCGCATCTCGTGCTTGAGCACGCCGACCGCGGTTTCCATCGAGTCGTTGCGCAGCGAATTGGAGCATACCAGCTCGGCGAACATCGCGGTCTGATGCGCTTCGGTGGTGCGCTTCGGGCGCATCTCGTGAAGCCTCACCTTGACGCCGCGACGCGCTAGCTGGAAGGCGGCTTCGCTGCCCGCCAGGCCGGCGCCGACGACGTTGACGGCCGTTTGTTTCATCGCTGATGGCGCGTTAGCTTTGGCGCGCCGCGAATCTCAGGCCTCGGGCGGCGGCGCGACTGCACTGGGCGCCGCGGCTTGCTCCGGTGGAGGCGCTTCGACTTCGTAGTCGCAGTCTTCCTTGGGACAGGCCCAGGTGGTGCCGGTGCGCTTGCTGACCTTCTCCAGCAGATATGGCGAGCCGCAGGTCGGACAGCGCTGCGCGACCAGCTTTTTCCAGCTTGCGAACTTGCACTTGGGATAACGGTCGCATCCGTAGAAGAGCTTGCCGCGACGACTGCGGCGCTCGAGGATTTCGCCTTCGTGGCATTCAGGACACGACACTCCGGTTTTTACCGGCGGGCTGGTGATGCGCTTGATACCGTCGCAATCGGGATAGCCCGAGCATCCCAGGAACTCACCGAAGCGCGAGCGCTTGCGCACCATCGGCTTGCCGCACTTCTCGCAAACTTCATCGGTGGGAGCGGCTGGCCCCGGCTCCTTGGCGACGATTCCGCCTTGCTCGTCGCGCGTGAACTCCTTGGTGTTCTTGCACTTCGGATAGTTCGAGCAGGCGAGAAACTCGCCGTTGCGGCCCCACTTGATCACCATGTTGCCGCCGTCGAGCTCGCACTTGATATCGGTGGGCAGGCCCTTGCGCTTGACCTGCGGCATCTTCTTCTTGGCTTCGCCGAGCCGCTTTTGAAACGGCTTGTAAAAGCGCTTGAGCGTGTCGACCCAGTTCTCGTGGCCTTCTTCGACCTGGTCGAGATCTTCTTCGAGCTGCGCAGTGAAGCCGACTTCGAGGATATCGGGGAAGGCCTGCACCAGCAGGTCGCTCACGATACGCCCGAGCGTGGTCGGGCGCAGCCGCTTGCTCTCGTCCTCGTCGACGTATTCGCGGTTCAAGATGCTCATCATGATCGCGGCGTAGGTCGACGGCCGGCCGATACCTTTTTCTTCGAGCTCCTTGATCAGGGTCGCCTGGCTGAAGCGCGGCGGCGGCTGCGTGAAATGCTGCTCCGGATTGAAGCCGAGCAGCTTGAGCAGTTCGCCTTCGCGAAGCGGCGGCAGCCGGCTCTCGTCGTCGTCCTCAGTGGGTTCGTCCTGACCTTCGGTGTAGACGCGCATGAAGCCTTCGAATTTCACCACCTGGCCGGTCGCGCGGAATATCGCCTTCTCCGCCTCGATATCGACCGTGGTGCGATCGTAAACGGCAGGCGGCATCTGGCTCGACACGAAACGATTGAAGATCAAGGTGTATAGCGCGAGTTCGTCTTTCTGCAGGTGACGCGCGATCGAATCCGGATCGCGTTCCACCGCGGTCGGCCGGATAGCCTCGTGCGCTTCCTGCGCCGCCTTGGCGGAGCGATAGAAATTCGGCTTGTCGGGTACGTAGTCCTTGCCATAGCGCGCGCCGATATACTCGCGCACCGAGGCGAGCGCCTGATCCGACACGCGCGGCGAGTCGGTGCGCATGTAGGTTATCAATCCCACCGCGCCCTGATCGCCGAGCTCGACGCCTTCGTACAGCTTCTGCGCAATCTTCATCGTGCGCGAGGGAGAGAAATGAAGCTTGCGCGCCGCTTCCTGCTGCAGGCGCGACGTGATGAACGGCGGCGTCGGACTGCGGCGGACTTCCTTGCGCTCGATCGAGACGACTTTGAACGGCGCCTTCTCGCACGCCGCGATTATCGAGCGGGCCTCGTTCTCGGGAAGCTTGTAGGCCTTGTTGTCGATTCGATTCTTATCGTAGCTGTAGAGCCGCGCGATGAACGGAGGCGGATTTTCGCCCTCCAGCCGCGCATCGAGCGTCCAGTATTCTTCGGAGCGAAACGCTTCGCGCTCTCGTTCCCGCTCGACGATAATCCTGAGTGCGACCGATTGGACTCGGCCCGCGCTCAATCCGCGCTTGACCTTGTCCCACAGCAGCGGACTTATCTGATAGCCGACCAGACGGTCGAGCACGCGGCGCGCCTGTTGCGCTTCATAGAGGTTGCGATTCAGCTCGGTCGCATTCGCGATTGCTTCTTTCACCGCGGAAGCAGTGATTTCATGCAATAAAACGCGGCGGACGTCGCCGCGGTGCGAATTGAGCTTCTCCGCGATATGCCATGCGATCGCTTCGCCTTCGCGGTCGGGGTCGGTCGCCAGGTAGATATTGCTTTTGTCCTTGGCGGCCTTCTTGATGTCCTCGATTACCTTGGCCTTGCCGGGAATAACCACGTACTCGGGCTTGAAATCGTGTTCGACGTCGACCCCGAGCGCGCTTTTGGGCAGATCCATCACATGGCCCACCGACGGAGCAACCTGGAAATCAGGGCCCAAATAGCGCTTGATCGTTTTCGCCTTCGCAGGCGATTCGACGACTAGAAGATTCTTAGCCACTAGTTAAAAACTCTCCGCTCACGCCACCCGATCGCTTCGCGCAAGTGACCTACGTAACGATGCTGCTACAAATGCGCTAGCGAGAAAAGCTTTCCGGGGTGCTGCGCCACTATGCCCTTCAGTTCGAGATCGAGCAATAACTTGAGCACGGTGGAGGCGCTCAATCCCGAGCCTTCGATCAGTGCGTCGACGTGAAGTTTGCTCCCCTCTTTCAAATAATTCAGCAGGTTTTTCGCGCCTTCTTCCTCTGGATCACCATCATAATCACTCAGATTGGACGCGACCACTTTGTCCGATATTCGCACTTGAGGAGCTTTTACGATCGGTTTGCTCACTTCCGCCAACTGCGGCGCAAGTTCTTCGAGCACGTCTTCAACGCATTCGACCAGCTTCGCACCCTCACGAATCAATCGATTACTGCCTCGGGCTTTGCCGGTCAGCGGACTGCCCGGCACCGCAAACACTTCACGATCCTGCTCCAACGCGAGCCGCGCGGTTATCAGCGATCCGCTTTTTTCCGCGGCCTCGACGATTATCGCGCCCAGTGACAGGCCCGAGAGGATCCGGTTACGCCCCGGAAAATTTTCCGCGCTCGGCGGCGTGCCAACCGGCAGCTCGGTTATCAACGCGCCGCCGCTCTCGACGATCGCTTCCGCAAGCTTGCGATTCTCGCCCGGATAGATCACGTCGATACCGCATCCCATCACCGCGATCGTACGCCCACCGGCGTCGAGCGCACCGAGATGCGCTTCGCTGTCGATACCGCGCGCCAGGCCGCTCACCACGGCCAATCCCTTGGCAGACAGCTCCAAACCGAGACGGCGGGCCATATGCCGGCCGGCGTCGCTTGCAGCTCGCGCGCCGACGATCGCGATACATTTCTTCTCGTCAGGCAGCAGAGTTCCACGAAGGTAGAGGAATGGCGGCGGGTCAGCGATATGGCGCAAATTAGGCGGATACTCGGGCTCGTGCCACTTCACCAGCTTCGCGTTTACGCGAGGCAACTCGCAAAGTTCCTTTTCCGCCGCGTCGAAATTCCTGAAATCCAGGATATTGCGAATTGTTATTTTCGGTACGCCAACCCTGATCAGGTCGTCGTTGCCCGCCTCAAATGCAGCCTGCGGCGAGCTGAAGTTTTCGAGCAATAAACGGTAGACTCGCGGTCCGACGCCGCGGACTTGCCGCAGCGCCAGCCAGTAGACGTCCGGACTTGACGGCATGATAAATCATCGTGCGATTGCACGATCCCCCCTGAAGCTTCTAACTATATCTAATCTTCAGACACATCCAGTGCAGCCGCTCGCGAACAGCATCTCAAGCTCGATGCGCCGTACTCCGCGGGTTCTTGTTTATTACAAATGCAGAATGCGTTCGGCGTTCAGGTGCGCGATCTTTTCCTTGTCCTGTTCGCTCATCTGCAGATGCGCGAACCAGTCCGCTCCAGCGCGATTCGATTCGTAAGGCCAATCGACCGAGAACAGCACGTTCTCTACGCCCATCGCCATTACGGTGCACAAGAACGCCGGCGTATAGAAATTGCCGCTGGTGGTGACCACCAGATTTTCGCGCAGATATTGCTCCGGGCGCTTTTTCAATCCGCGCCGCGACGCCGCCGCGTAAGTGTGCTCGTTCAGACGATGAATCCCGAAGGGCAATCCCTCGCCCAGGTGACCCAGGATAAACTTGAGGCGCGGGAAAGCGTCGAACACGCCGGCAAACACCAGCCTCAGGAAATGAACGCTGGTCTCGAGCGCGAAGCCCCACGCCGGCAAAGCGATTTCTTCGAAGCCTTCGAAGTAAGTCTGCATCACGGCGGGATGCGGCGGCGTGGGATGCAAGTAAATCGGCACGTCGAGTGACGCGGCGCACTCGAAGATGCTCCAGTACTTCCTGTCGTCGAGATAGCGGCCGCGGATGTGGCCGTTGATTAGCGCGCCCTTCAAGCCGAGCCGTTTGACCGCACGTTCGAGTTCTTCGGCGGACGCCTTGGGATCTGCCGTCGGTAGCGCGGCGAAGCCGGCCAGGCGATCGGGATGGGCGGTCACCGCCTCGAACAATCGATCGTTGGCGTCCTTCGCGACCGCGACCGCAGTCTCGGCGTCAAGCGCTTCGCATCCCGGCGCGGTGAGCGACATCACTTGAACGGCGATGCCGGAGGCGTCCATCGCGGCGATTCGTGAAGAGCCCATGTCCAGCAGTTCCTGGATGACATCGACGCCGATCTGCTTGCCTCTTTGCGCGGCAATCCCCGCCATCGCGGGACTTGGAGGCAGCTTCTCTCTGAATAGTGGAGTGGTAAAGTGCTCTTCGAGCGTAATTATCTTCATACAGTGGACTCGCTGTTCGTGCGCTAAATGACGCCTAATTATCGAGACGTGGCTTCCACGTTCACGGTTTACCGCTGCAGTTTACGCTGGATATTGGTGGATCTAGGCCAGTAAATCGGCCTCAGCCGGCTCAAAATAGCACTGATTTAATCTGATTGAAAAACTTTCCTGCCGCTTGACGGTTGGAGACAAATCGAATGAAATGGCATGCTATCGGTCCTTCTGACCCTTTACCTCAGAAGGTAATGTTCCCAAGCGTCAGAAATTGCCGATCTACCATAAGTCTAGGAGGGGCGGCAGGCGAGGATTTTAATGAGTTTTAATGGAATGTCCGTCAACGATAAGCAGATTTTAATTTTC
>DATJOQ010000360.1:0-7130 GCA_035506935.1 Binataceae bacterium (SeqCode)
AGTCCAGCGCCGAGATCGGCAAGGTGATCAAAGTGATCACCTCGATCGCGGAGCAGACCAATCTGCTCGCGCTCAACGCGACGATCGAGGCGGCGCGCGCGGGCGAGGCGGGCAAAGGCTTCGCGGTGGTCGCCAACGAGGTGAAGGAGCTGGCCAAGCAGACCGCGAAGGCGACCGAGCATATCAGCCAGCGGATCGAGGCGATCCAGAGCGATACCAAGAGCTCGGTGGATGAGATCGCGCAGATCGGCGAAGTGATCAACCAGATCAACAACATCTCGAACACTATCGCGAGCGCGATCGAAGAGCAGACCGCAACCACCAACGAAATCGCCCGCAGCGTGGGCGAGGCGGCCAAGGGCAACCTGGAAATCTCCAACAATATCGCGTCGGTGGCGGTGGCGGCGAAAGATACCACCGCCGGCGCGTGCCGGACCGAAGCGGCGGCGCGCGAACTGATGCGGATGCTGGAGGAGCTGGCGTCGCTCAGGCAGAAGGAAACGGCTTAGGACGGCGTCTCGGATTGGCGGAGATCGCAACCGCGAAGAATAAAGACAGGCAGGTAAGGAAAGTGCGCGCATTGATTATCGATGATTCCAAGGCGCTCAGGGCGATCGTCGGAAAGCTGGTGAAGGGGCTGGGCTTCGAGGTGTTCGAAGCCGGCAACGGCCGCGAGGGACTGGCGCAGCTCAAATCCCACGGCGCGGTCGAGCTCAGCCTGGTGGATTGGAACATGCCCGACATGAATGGGATCGAGTTCATCCAGGCGGTTCGCTCGCAGCAGGAATACAACGAGATGAAGGTGATGGTGATCACCACGCAAACCGAGATCGATCACATCACCAAGGCGCTGGAATCTGGCGCCAACGAGTACCTGATGAAGCCGTTCACCAGGGACGCGCTGGTGGGCAAGCTGCAAATGCTCGGGATAGTGAACGGTTAAATGAACGAGCGCAAAATACGGGTACTGCTGGTGGACGATTCGGTGGTGGTCCGCCGGCTGCTGACCCAGATGCTGTCGGCCGATCCGGCGCTCGAGGTCGTGGGCGTCGCCGCCAACGGAAAGATCGCGCTGAACAAGATACCGCAGCTCAAGCCCGACGTCGTGATTTTGGACGTCGAGATGCCGGAGATGAACGGGCTTGAAACCCTGGCGGCGCTGCGCAAGAGCGACAAGCGCCTGCCGGTGATCATGTTCAGCACGCTTACCGTGCGCGGCGCGAGCGCAACGCTGGACGCGCTGGCGCTGGGCGCCAATGATTACGTGACCAAGCCCGCGAGCGAGGGCGAATCGAACTCGATTTCGCGGACGCATCAGGAGTTGCTCGACAAGATCAAGGTTTTCGGTGGGCGGGTGAGCCTGGTGGCGCGCGAGACTTCCGCCGCGCCGGCGCTGTCTTGTGTTCGCCCAACCAGGCAATACAGACCGGCCGAGGTGATCGCGATTGGGATTTCGACCGGCGGACCGAATGCATTGGCCGAGCTGATGCCCTGCTTTCCGGCCGATCTGGCGGTGCCAATTTTGATCGTACAGCACATGCCGCCGGTGTTCACCAAGCTTTTGGCGGAGCGGCTCGACGCCAAATCGAACATCGAGATCCGCGAGGCCGCGGCGGGAGACGTGGTGAAGCCGGGCACGGCGTGGCTGGCGCGCGGCGATTATCACATGACGGTGGAAAGAGTCGGCACCGAAGTTAAGCTGCGTACCAATCAGGCGCCGCAAGAGAACTCCTGCCGGCCGGCCGCGGATGTGCTGTTTCGTTCGGTGGCCGCGGCCTACGGTCCCACCACTTTGGCGGCGGTGATGACCGGGATGGGGCAGGACGGACTCAAGGGTTGTGAGCAGATCCGCAGCCGCGGCGGTCAGATCGTGGTGCAGGATGAAGCTAGTTCAGTGGTGTGGGGGATGCCGGGTTTCGTAGCGCGCGCCGGGCTGGCCGACAGCATAGTTCCGCTGGCCGAGTTGGGGGCCGAGATTATGCGCCGGGTACGCAAGCAGCCCGCGCCAGCCTTGAGCGCGACAATTCAAACCGGCCGGTTATAAATCATGGCTATCAGTCACGAAGGATTCGATTTCGTTCGCAAGCTGGTGCATTCACATTCGGGCGTGGTGCTCGATGCGGGCAAGGAATACCTGGTCGAGTCGCGCCTCCAGCCGCTGGCGCAAAACGAAGGCCTCTCGGTGCAAAACCTGATCGACCGGATGCGCCTGTCGGCGGCAAATCCTCATGTGCAGCGAGTGGTCGAGGCGCTGACCACCAACGAGACCTTGTTTTTCCGCGACATGAATCCGTTCGAGGAATTGCGCAAGGTGGTTCTGCCGCAAGTGATCGAAAAGCGCCGCGCCGAGCGCCGTCTCACGATCTGGAGCGCGGCCTGCTCGACCGGTCAGGAACCCTACAGTATCGCGATGATGATCAGGGAGCACTTCCCCGAGGTAATGGGCTGGTCGTTCCGGCTGATGGCGAGCGATATCGCGGGCGACGTGCTGGCGCGCGCGCGAGTCGGCCATTACAGCCAGCTCGAAGTCAGCCGCGGCCTGCCGGCAAGCTACCTGGTCAAAAATTTCCGCAAAAGCGGCGCTGAATGGCATCTCAACGACGAGATCCGCCGGACCGTGGAATTTTTTGAAATGAACCTGACCAAGCCGTGGCCGATGCTGCCGCGGATGGACATCATTCTCATACGCAACGTCCTTATCTATTTCGACCTCGAGACCAAAAGGCAGATCTTCACCAACCTCCGGCATCAGCTCCACTCCGACGGTTGGCTGGCGCTTGGCGGCAGCGAGACCACGCTCGGCGTCGAAGATGCGTTTGAACGAGTCTCAACCAATGCGAGTGGATGGTTCCGACTGCGCAGGCTGTAAAAAAGGGGAAAACGCCGTGACCATAGACGATGATGAGATCTATCGCTTGATGGAAGAAATCTGGACCTCGATGTTGAGCCTCGAACTCGAGCGTCCGCGGCACAAATCGTCGAACCATTCGGATCGGGGAACGCTCACCGGCTGCGTGCATATCAGCGGAGCATGGGAAGGAGCGGCGGTGCTTTCGTGCGCGACCGAGCTCGCTCATCGAATCACCAAGATCATGTTCGGCATGCCCGAGGTGTCGGAGGGCGAGGTGTGCGACGCCATCGGAGAGCTGACCAACATCACGGCGGGACAGATCCAATCGTTGTTGCCGCGGCCCTCGGAGCTGTCGCTGCCGTCGGTGGTCGAGGGACGCGACTACCGGGTGAATATTCCGAAGTGCTCGTTGCTGAGCGAGATATCGCTTGAGTGCCAAGGGCAGCCGATCACGATCAAAGTCGTGCAGAGCTCTATCTGAGGTCCGGAGTCGTAACAGGGAGAATCCACTTCCTTGCGCCATGCCGGGATGACGGACCAGTGCTGCAATCAGTAATTGTAATGAATGAAGGAGAGGTATCGTGAAGCCACTGAGAATTCTGATCGTCGATGATTCAACTTCGAGCCGCCTGATGATCAAGGCCTCGCTCGACCAGATTCCCGAGCGGCAGATCGATCAGGCGGAAAACGGCGAGGTCGCGGTAAACAAGTTCGCGCTCAACAATTACGACCTGGTGCTGATGGACATCCATATGCCGTCGGTTGACGGCTACGAAGCAACCCGGCGGATCAGACAGTGGGAACGCGAGAATCGCAGGCAGTCGACGCCGATAATCGCGCTGACCGCGCTCGATCACGCGCAGGCGTCGGTGCGCACGCGCGGCGTCGGATGCAATGCCTGCGTGCCGAAGCCGGTTAAGAAGCCGCTGCTGATGGAAGCGATTCGCGCGGTGACCGGTCTGGACTTCACCAAGCCGGTGGCTCCGGTCGGGGCGCCCGATGCGAAGAGCGCGGCGGCCAAGCCGGCGCCGGCACAGGGTCCGAGCGATATCGACAAGCTGCGGCCGGCCTTCGTCGCCGAGAAGCGGCGCGAAGCTGACATCGCCTTGCTGGCGCTGAGCAAGAACGATTTCAGAACGGTACGAATGCTTGCGCTTCGGCTAAAGGGCGAGGGCGCCAATTTTGGTTTCAACGAGCTCACCCAGATCGGAGCGGAGCTGGCGGAAGCCGCCAACAAGATGGATCCGCAAACCTCGCGCAAGCTTGCGCAACAGCTTTCGGCGCATCTGGTGAAGCTGCACGAGAGTTATCGATAGAGTAATGCGACACTTAGAGCACAACAATCCGCCAGCCGAGGCGGCCGCTTCACTGCGGATGTGAATGCAATGTTTGGTGAAACCGCCAGGATGGTCTGGAGCCGTCGGTATCGCGGCGTAGCAAGGCCGGCCAAGTCCATTTTTTCCACTTATCAACTTGCGGACGCGGCCCCCTGCGATGAACCAGACCATCCTGCTTATTTCACCGAGACGCATGAGATGGCGCGTAGCGCCAATCCCGCAATTGTCGCAGACCAAGCGCGCGCTGAGACTGACAGGATGGTTTGGGCCCGTTACCTTCGCGGTCTTGGAGGAACAAACCAGCCCGCGGTTACCTCTCCATCGCGGGACGGCGAATCCTGCATCAACCAAACCATCCTGTCAGTCTCAGCCGCGCCTTTGAAATATCAATTCGAACCGCCGATTACCTACTAGCTCACTAGCTGATTAGCCAACCGACTATTGCCATAAATTAACCAGTACATGCTGCGTCGCGGCAATTTTCGAACCCTAAAATTGACCGGCAGCGATAGTTGAGCACTATCGCGGGAGCGCCGCCGTATCGTTTCAGCGGCTGGGTTCCGTATTTTCGGGTACGCGCGACGCGGCGTTGGCGGCCGGCTCCGTCATTCTGATGTGAGCTGCGGCAGCATCTAATTCGCTGCGATCAAACTCGATCACCATCAGGCCGTGAGTATCTATGGGAATTGTGCGCGAGTCGCGATCCATTTTTCGAGGGTAAGGAAAATATACCTGAACCGCTTGTTCGCGGTAGCGATCGATCAACGGCGCGAGTGCCGCGTACGAGCTGTAAACTCCGACGCCGGCGTGTCCGCTGGTCATCGCGCCGAGCCATGCGCCGTATCGATAGCGCCCGGTTGAATCGGCGACAGGATTTTCAAGGATCGACCAACCCGGCGCCGTTGGCCCGGCTAGCCACGCGGGGTCGAGCAGTTTGTGTTGTTGCGCCTCTAAGGGATTCAGGGTGTCGATGCTGTTGCCCGCGGCGAGCCATCGATCGGCCGCCAGCAATAACGTATCGAACAAGATGGAGGCGGCTCGCTGCCTCATCTCCAGCGCGCCCACGTGGGCATAGGGTGCGAGCGCGGAGGGCGGCGCGCGGTAGATGGTCACTCCGCCGGCGCTCGGATCGGGCGTGCAGCAGGCGGAGGCGAGCGCGCGCCAGGCGTCAGCGTCGGGATCGCTATCGATTACCGCGATCGTACTCACCTGATGATGCGCCATGAACGCGCCGAGCTGCGCCGCGTGATCGGGCAAATAAGTCGGGTTGAGGAAAGCGTCGACGATCGGCCAGGCGCGAAACTCAGCCGGCAGCAAGCCGGTCCATCCGCCCACCATGCGGAAGTACATAGCGGTTTCGGCCTGCCACAGCATCCCGTTGCCGCGAATGCCAAAGGGCAAGACCAGAAGGTTATCGTTGGGCTTAAGATTCTGACGATACAGACCGCGCGTGAAGAACGTGGGCGAATCGTCTCGATGGGTCCAATATTCCGCGGACAAGTTAGGCAGGGTGAAGATTACAACCGTCGCCGCCAGCCCAATCTTAACCGCCGAGCTGAGGCGTGAAGTCTCGAACCACAGCGAGGCGATCAGCGCGAGGAGCAGGAAAGCGTAGACCATGAAGCGCGCCGGCAGCGCTTTGTTGATCGCCGGCGTCATCGGAAGGATCTTGCCGGGAAGGCTGCATAGAACCGCGCCGCGAAAATGGAGTAGCGGTCCCATCGCCAAAACGCACACGATAATCAGCGAGTCGATCAAAAGCTTGCCGGTGGGCTCGCGCCAGTAACGCCACGCGTAGGCCGCCGCAATAAAGATCAGGGGCAGTCCGGCGTAGGCGTTAACTTCGCCGATGCTGTAGGCGCAAAAAGGCGCCGCGAGCCGATTGATGATCGGAATCACGCCGAGCTGATTGGTGGGCGCGGGCACGATGAAATTCAGAAGATCGGACGAGTACAGGTCAGGAGACCAGATCGAGCCGCTCGGCGAGCCGAAAGCAAACATCGCGTAGAGATACGGCGAAACGATCGCGACCGTCGCGACATATGCAATCGCGATCGGCGCGAGAGCCCCAACGATGCGTTTGCCGGTATCCGGCGGCGCGAACGACCATCCGAGGAAAACCGCCATCGCGCCGAAAACGGTCATGGTAGCCAAGATCTCGATCGAGATGAAGAATTGCGCGACCAGCAGCAAGGTCATCGCGCCGATGAATCTGATCGGCGTGAGTTCTCCGGCAATCGCGCGCAACGTCAGCAGAACCGCAAGCGGCACGAGAAACGCGAAGGTCAGACTCAGATGGCCGCAGCTCTGCTGACCCAACATGTAGGCAGAAAATCCAAAAATGTAGCCGCCCAGCAGGGAGGGCCACCACGCGCCGCAAACGTAGCGGCAGAGGAGGAAACCGCTCCAGGCGGCAAGTGGCAGACTCGCCAGGCAGACGAGATTGAACGCGGCGATCGGTCCGGCGACGGCGGTCACGGGCCATACAAGAAAGCTCGGCAGCGGTACCGTGGTCGTCCAAGCGAGATTGATGCCCTCCGGCGCCCATAGCAGGCGTGTGAACAGCGGGGTCGCGCGATGAATCAGCGCATACGGCCACCAGAGGAAGAACCACATCGAGACCGAGGGATCGTTGCCCATACCGATGTAGGCGTCGCGGAAATGGGTCAACATAATTCGGCCAAACATCAGGAGCCACAGCGCCAGGTAAATCGAGAGCGCGAGCAGGCCGTAGCGATCGCGCGATTGGCGGGCTTGGCAAGCAGACTGCACAGTGTGCCAAACTATCTTGACCGGCCGAAATCAAACAACATAGTTTGGTTGGGTCGAACCAGTCTGGACGGCCTAGTCGGCCGAGCAGAATCGAGATGCCAACAGCGCCCCAGCAAAGCGGGAATCGGTGGAAGCCAAGGCTCGCGGTTTTTGCCGCAGCGATCCTGCTG
>DATJOQ010000361.1:0-4900 GCA_035506935.1 Binataceae bacterium (SeqCode)
ATGGCCAGCATGCAGAATTACCCATTCGAGGGCTAAAGAAAAGACGGGCGATGTGGGATTGTTGGCGTAACCGTGCACGACTGCGTCACGTAGTCACAGTAGGGCCGCTTGTACGATATGTTACAAATCCTGGAAACTCACCCCGCGCGCCGAGAAGTTGACGCGGCGCTTAGGCGGCTTGCGCGACGAGAGGAATCAGACGATGCGCAAAATTGGCGGTACGTTGCTGGCGGCAAGCATATTGCTGCTCCTGTTCGCGACTTCCTCGCTGGCACAGTACAAGCCCTGGCCCTCGCCGTTTCCCCCGGCGCTGAAATGGGGCGACTACGATCAGAGCCATGTTTGGCGTTCGGCCGACTGGTGGTGGCAGAACCAGCCCGCCTGGGTCCGCGCCCATCATCCCGAATGGTGGGGTGATTTCGACGACGCCCACCTCTGGCATCCCGCCGATTGGTGGTGGGAGAACCAGCCCGCGTGGACCCGCCTGCATCATCCCGAATGGTGGGGCGAGTCTTACCGCGGACATTGGTATCCCGCCGCATGGTGGTGGCAGTATCAACCTGATTGGGTCCGCGCGACCCATCCTGAATGGTGGGGGTACGCTTCGCACGGCATCTGGTACCCGGCGGGATGGTGGTGGCTGTTCCAACCCGCGTGGGTGCGCGCGAATCACCCCGATTGGTGGGGCGATTACTACCAGGGATGGTGGTATCCGGCAGGTTGGTGGTGGCAGAACAATCCTGATTGGTGCCGCGTGCATCACCCTGAATGGTGGGGTGACTTCGACGATCAACACATCTGGCGTCCGGCCGATTGGTGGTGGACGCATCAGCCAGCCTGGGTCCGTGAGAACCATCCCGATTGGTGGGGCGACTTTGACGAGCATCACGTATGGCACACAGATCAGTGGTGGCACGATCGCAATCCCGGCTGGGTAACGCAGCATCATCCTGAATGGATAGGAGATTACGACAACCAGCACGTATGGCATGACGTCAACTGGTGGGCTTCGACCAACCCCTCCGAAGCGCTCTCGCGCCATCCGAATTGGGCGCCGCAGATGAGGGAGTCGGTCGAGACCAATCACGCGGTGCATCAGCAGGCGCTGGAGCGCCAGCACAGCGATCAGGTCTATCGGGTGCAGCAGCAGTACGCCGAGCAGCAACAGCTAACCCAACGTCGGCAACAGGCGGAAACGCAGACTCTCGAACGTCAGAATGCGGCTGAGGTGCAGCAGCTTGAACGTCAACATGCCCAGCAACACCAGCAGGCCCGCGCAAGCGGCAAAGACACTGGCTGGGAGCAGCAGGAAAATCAGCATCGTCAACAAGTGCAGGCTATGCAGGATCGGCACTACCAGCAGATGCAAAAGCTGACCAATAAGCATATGCAGCAGGAGCAGAATCAGGCGCGCGCGCACGCGCAGAGGATGCAGGCGGTTGAGCAGGAACATGGTGCACGGATGCAATCTCTGGAGCAACGTCATTACAATCAGGTGCAGGCGGTGCGCCAACCGGCGCGACCGATGGAGGCATCGCACGCTGCGCAGCCGCGCGGCCCGGAGCCGCAGCCTCACAGCGGTGGCGGTGGCGGTGGCGGCCAGGAGCATCGCGAGAATCATTAATCACGAAGTCGAACACTTGATCGCGATAATAGATCCAGTATGCAGGCCGAGCGGCTCGTGTAACGCCGCCGCGATAACGGAGCGCTAGATGTTCCCGCGTGACGGAATCGACGGCGCGTTAGCCACCCGCACCTCCATCAGCCTGGTAAAGGCTGCCGAGGGACGGCTTTGCTACCGCGGGTACTCGATCGGCGACCTGGCGCGCGACACCAGGTTTGAAGAGGTTATCTACCTGCTCTGGTTCGGCGATCTGCCAACTCGCAAAGCGCTCGCGAGTTTTTCCGCTCAGTTGAGAGCCGAGCGCAATCCCCCGCGCGCGGCTCTCGACATAATCCGCTCTGCAGGCGCTGATTGCGATCCGATGGACTCGCTCTCCATAGCAGTATTGACCATGGCGGCAAGCGACCCTGACCGCGGCGATAACGCCGCGGCGGCCAACCTGAGGAAGGGTCTGCGCGTCATCACCGCGATGCCGGCATTGACCGCATACCACTCCCGCATGCGCCGAAAGCTGGATCCGATCGCACCCGATCCGGAACTCGGCCATGCTGAAAATTTGCTCTATATGATTGTCGGAGAGCGGCCGGATTCCGCAAAAATAAACGCCATCAACGCCGTGATGACCTTGCAGGCCGAACACGGCATCGATCCTTCCGCGTTTGCCGCGCGCGTCACCGCCAGCACTCATGCCGACCTGCACGCCGCGCTGACGTCAGCGATCGGCACGCTGAAAGGCCCGCTCGACGGTGGTGCGATTCGCGCGGTATTGGAGATGCTGTTGGCGATCGCTAACAAGTCGAAGGCCAGGGAAGTGATCGACAACCTGCTGAGGGCGAAGAAGAAGATTCCCGGCTTTGGCCATCGGACCTACAAAGACGTCGACCCCCGCGCAATCGAGTTCAAGAATATCTGCGAGCGCCTCTCTACCGCTGCTGGCGATCGCCATGCGTTTGAACTAGCGATCCATGTGCAAGAGATCGTTCACAAGCGCACAGGACTCAGTCCCAACGCCTACTTTTATTGCGCGCCCGCCTGCCAGATGCTGGGACTGGCGGCCGAGGATTTCGCGCCGATCGCCGCCTGCGCTCATGCCGCGGGATGGATCGCGCACGTCGCCGAGCAGCACTCGGACAATCGGCCGATCCGGCTGCACGAAGAATATATCGGGCTGCTGGCGCGTGCGTTCGTGCCGCTCGACGAACGCGTCTAGGAACCGCTTACGCTGCCGCGGTGCGGGACTTGCCGCATTTGCCGCATTGATTGTTCTGGTTGGCGGGATCCTCGACGAAGCCGTCATCAAGGGAGTGGCAAACCTTGAGGCAACCCGCGCAGATGAAGTAGATGCCCTCGATCGTCTTGTTGATCCGTTCGCGATTCAGCACGCGGCCCTTGAGCTTCTCGATTCTGATTCCGAGCAGCTCGTGATACTGGCGCTTGATCTTGCGCCGCCCGACCTCGTCCTTTGGAAGATCGGCATCCTCGTCGGGCTCCTCCGCCGTGTCACTGAAGCGAGCATACAACTCTTGCTTGGAGGACTTGCTCTTGCGCGCCCTGGCCATAGGCGTACTAAAACTCCCTAACGAGTGCGGGCGGTGTAACCGCAATTCTTGTCGCAGACCCAGAAGAAACCCTTCTTGCCAAAGCCGGTGTAAAAAACCACCTTGCTCTCCGAGTTGCAGTTCGGACACATGTGCTTGCGTCCAGCGTCGCCGCCGCCTTCCGCCGTCTTTGCTTTTTTCTCTGCCATCCGCGTTACCTTCCGTCACGTACTCCGGCAGTTAAAGTTATCCCGCCGGAGCGCTTTTGCTTTGATTATTATAGAGCACACAACTCCTCATACAAGTTGATAGATAGGACGTACTTGCAAACTATCTGGTTACGGCAGGAGCGATTTTCGCGTCGCACAAACTATCGCGTACGGCTTTGGGCGGTATCAGCAAGATATTTCGTCTCTCGCCTTTTGATGTAACATCAGTCGAATCTTGGAAGCCAAACTAAAAATCAATGACGCTGTCCTGTTTATCGACCGCAAGGGACGTCGCTATCTGAAGCGTCTGCAGAGCGGACGCAAAATCACGATCCGCGGCGATATCGCGGCCGACGACCTGATCGGCGTCGATGAAGGATCGCGAATCAAGCTCAGCTCGGGCGAAACGTTCCTCGTGATGCGCCCGACCTACGCGGATTTGATCCCTCATCTGCCGCGTCGCGCGCAAGTGATCTATCCGAAAGACACCGGTCCGCTGATTATATGGGGCGACGTTTTTCCCGGCGCCACCGTGATCGAAGGCGGCACCGGCGCCGGTGCACTCACAATCGCGCTGCTGCGTGCGGTCGGGCCCAACGGGCGGGTGATCTCTTACGAACTGCGGGAGGATTTTGCCAACGCCGCGCGCGAAAACGTCGCGGCTTTTTTCGGTGACGCGCCAAACTGGACGATCAGGCTCCGCGATCTCTACGAAGGCTTCGACGAGACCGGCGTCGATCGGATGTTCCTAGATCTCGCTGAGCCTGGCCGCGCCGTCGCGCAGGCTGCGCGCGCTCTGCGTCCCGGCGGCGTTATCGTCTGCTACGTGCCGACCGCGCTTCAGCTCAAGGATACGGTCGATGCGCTTCGCGCCAGCACTTACTTTGCCGAGGTCGAGTCCTTCGAGACACTGCATCGTCCATGGCATGTCAAGGAGCTGAGCGTGCGCCCGGTGCATCGGATGGTCGCGCACTCGGGCTTCATCATCGTCGGCCGACGCCTGGCCGAGCCGGCTGCCGCGATGGAACGGGTGCCAGAGGAAGCTGATGCGGCATACCCGCCAGGAGACGAAGACTAGGCGCTGCTCACGGACTGCTGTGCCCGAACAACGACCCGAAGAAACGCCCAACCGCGCCGAACACGTTGCCGGATGCTGCCGGACTCGCAGACGCTCCCGGCGCTGATGGCGGTTGACCTGGCGCCGGAACGCCCGATGCGGCCGCAGAAGCCGGCGCGATAATCGAGGCTAAGCCACCGCCGTGCAGTGCGCACAGCTGATGCGGTTCGGTGCCACGCAGGAACGGTACGTCCATCCGGCGCGGACATTGCGGCGTCGCCAATCCTCCCGTGTCGGGATCGATCACCGCCATCACGATTCCCTTGGGTATCGGAAAATCGGGCGGCCTGACGGGTGCGCTCGCGAGCATGAAGTTTACCCACGCGGGCAACGCCGCCTTGGCACCCGGGAGACCGATACTCCGCGGCTGGTCAAAGCCGACCCACACGCCCGACACCAGCTCGGGTGTGTA
>DATJOQ010000362.1:0-8255 GCA_035506935.1 Binataceae bacterium (SeqCode)
CGGCCTTGGTGCTGGCGCCGCCGAAGCCATGATCGGAAAACACCATCACTCCCGCGTCGCCCGCGCGCGCCATCAGCTTGCCCAAACACTCGTCGATCGCGCGATACACGCGGGGCAATCCATCCCTGAGCTCGGCGGGCGCGTTGGGATCAAAATGCGGCGAGTTCGGATCGTAGAATTTCCAGTAACGATGGCCGGTGAAGTCGCTCTCGATCAGCATGAAGGCGAAACAGTCCCATCGCTCACGCTCCATCACGTAAAGCGCGGTCTGGGTTTTGCGCTCGATAGTTTGCAGAATCGCGGCGATTCCTTCGCCCGGATTTTTGTATGCGCGGCGCATGTCGACCGAAGGCGTGATGATATAGTCGCCGACTTTTGTGCGCAGCTCTTCGTAAAACTCGCGCGGCCAAAAGCACGTGCGATCGGCGGTGGCGCCGATACCAGGCGCGTCGAAGCCGCTGATCATGATCCCGTTGATCGCCTCGGGCGGATAAGTGACCGGAAATCCGATCACCGCGACGCGCCGTCCGGCGTCGCTCAACAGGCGCCATATAGATGTTCCGCGGCGCGAGCCGGCGTTGACGAAACGCACGCCGTAGCGGTCCGGCGCGCGCTCGAAGAAATCGAACACGCCGTGTCCGCCCGGATTCTTGCCGGTCATGAAGGTGGTGAAGGCGGGAAACGTCATCGGAGGAAAGGTCGAGGCGAGCTCGCCCGACACGCCGCTGGACAGCAGTCGCTGAAAGTTTGGCAGTTGTCCGCGTGCACACAGCGGCCGCACGATATCCAGGGTGCCGCCGTCAACGCCAAAAATAATCAGCCTGTTCATTCGCGAAAAACCGCCTTCGAATCCGCAGCCGCTCCGCAACCAGAGGGTAGGATCGTTTACTGTAGCGTTACCGCTACGCTACAGATAAAGGATCGTACGCGCCAGATCGCAAGAGCGAGCCGACCAGCGCATTAGACGTTTCTCTCATTAACGCCAAGGAATTTCAAAGACAAGAATGAAGAAGTTGGCAATTATTGGGCTCGATTGTGCCGCGCCCAAGCTGGTTTTCGAGAATTTCCGCGACGAGCTGCCCAATCTGCGGGCACTGATCGATAGCGGTATCTGGGGGCCGCTTCGAAGCTGCGACCCCCCGATCACGGTGCCGGCGTGGTCGTGCATGACCTCAAGCCGCGATCCCGGGCAGCTCGGCTTTTACGGCTTTCGCAACCGCCGAGATCATTCGTACGATGCCTACCAGATCGCCGATTCGCGCGCGGTCCGCGTGCCTCGATTATGGGAGATTCTCTCGAACGCGGGCTTGCAGGTAATCGTTCACGGCGTGCCGCAAACCTATCCGGTGAGCAAGGTCAACGGCGCGATGGTAAGCTGCTTTCTCACGCCGTCGACCAAGAGCGAATACACCTATCCGGCCGAGCTCAAGCCCATCGTCGAACGGGTTGCCGAGGGTTACGTGCTCGACGTTGACGATTTTCGCACCGACGACAAGCGCGCGCTGCTTCAGCGCATCCACGACAAAACGAGCAAGCACTTTCGCGTCGCGCGCTATCTGCTCGCAAACCAGCCGTGGCAGTTCTTTATGATGGTCGAGATGGGCGTCGATCGAATCCATCACGGATTCTGGCGCTACATGGATCCGGCTCATCGAGAGTACAAGCGCGGCCACGAACTCGAGCACGCGATTCGCGACTACTACCGCTTCGTCGATCGCGAAGTCGGCGAACTGATCGCGGCGTTGCCGTCCGATTGTGCCGTGATGGTGGTTTCGGATCATGGCGCGAAGGCGATGGCGGGCGGAGTGTGCGTTAACGAATGGCTGATCGAGCACGGCTACCTGCGCTTGAAGTCGTATCCGTCGCGTCCGACGCAAATCGGGCAGGTAGAAATCGATTGGGCCAACACCAGGGCGTGGGGCGACGGCGGATATTACGCGCGCGTCTTCATGAACGTGCGCGGTCGCGAACCGCAGGGCGTGATCGCGCCTGGCGAATACGAGGCGGTGCGCGTGGAACTCGCGCGCGAGCTCGAAGCGATCGCCGATGAGAACGGCCGTCCGTTGGGCACCAAGGCGCTCCGATCCGAGCAACTCTATCGCGAGGTCAACGGCGTCGCGCCGGATCTGATCGTCTACTTCGGGGATTTGAATTGGCGCTCGGTCGGAAGCGTCGGGCTAAAGAGCGTGCTCACGCACGAAAACGACACCGGCCCCGACGACGCCAATCATGATTACAACGGCATCTTCATACTGCACGAGCGTGGCTCGCGGCCCGCATCTAAACGCGGCCGCGTCGACGGGCTGACGCTCTACGACGTCGCGCCGACCGCGCTTACGCTAATGGGCCAGAAGCCGGCGCCGGAGATGATCGGGCGATCGATTTTGTAGCAGAAGGCCCTCTCCCTAACCCTCTCCCCGGTCAGGGAGAGGGATTAGAATCGCGGTCAGGAAAGGTAATCGGAGAGCTTGGAGAGAAGCGCATCTCTTCGCGGAGATCCTTCAGCATCACTTTCGCAAAGCTCACTCAATTGCCTCGCCCGCGGCGTTTAATCGTAAACCGCGAACTCCGCCAATCGGATCGAACAGCGCGACTTCCATGTGCTCGGCGTTGTTGGCATAGCCAAAGCGGCCCTGGCGATCGAGCATAATGATGCCGCCTTCGGCATCGTCGATCTTGCGCAGCCGCGCGATCGCGGCGCGAGTGGCATGCGATGGATCCGCGTGATCAAGCGCGCGCACCGCTTCGAGGCACAGCATCGTCTTGATAATCGCCTCGCCCAGCCCGGTGGCTGAGGCACCGCCGCGATGATCAGCGTAGGTTCCCGCACCGACGATCGCGCTGTCGCCGACGCGTCCGGGCAGCTTGCCGCCGATACCGCCAGTCGAGGTCGCCGCCGCGATCGCGCCGCGAGCGTCGAGCGCGACCGCGCCGACGGTGCCGTGTTCGCGCTGAGCAGTCCGTTTGCGAGCGAGCCATCCTTCTCGAGCACGGGGCGAAATCAGCTGCTCCGGCCTGCAACGCTTGAGTCTCGCCCGCGCCGCGATACGCTCGGCGCCCGCGCCGACCATCAGGACGTGCGGGGTGAATTCCATCACGGCCCGCGCCAGCATTATCGGATTGCGCACGCGGCTCACGGCCGCAACCGCACCGATCCCGAGACGCGGCGACGCGCCCGCAGCCGGGCCAGCGCGATCGATCGCCATGCTCGGCGGAAAGATCATCACCGACGCGTCCATCTCGACCTTGCCGTCGGCGTTGAGCGTGGAACCGTAGCCGGCGTTGAACAGGGGAGCGTCTTCGAGGGTAACGACGGCCGCCATCGCCGCGTCGAGCGCGCTACCGCCCTGGCGTAAGATTTCGGCGCCCCGCTCTGCCGCAGCGAGCATCCCGCGCCGGCGCTGAGGCCGCTCGCGCGCCGGACCCAGCGCGCCGGCGCCGCCATGAATTATCAGCGCGGGCCGCGACGGCTTAGACGCCATCGCGCTTGGACGGGCGCCGCCCCCAGAGAAACAGCCGGCGAAATGGGAACATCAGCGCGCCGGTCGTGCCGTAAGCCTGCTCGAGCCGCGCCTGCCATCGCGCGACGAACTCCTCGCGGCGCTCCTCGGGCAACGCTTCGAGCAACGGGCGCAGCGTGGTCGCGCGCGACCACTCCACGATTTCCGCCGGACTGCGCATCGGATGATTGAACGTATGGTAATAGCAATCGATGTCGACGAATCCGATTTCGGCGAGCATGCTCCGGTAATGCTCAGGCACTTCGACTTCAAGATGGAGCGGCTCGCTGTCCGTGGGAATCCACGAGCTCCACGGCTGCTCTTTGATCAGTTCGCGCAACACCTGATGATAAAGCTCGATCTGGTTCGCCGGCATCTGCACCACCATCCTGCCGTCGGGAACCAGCGCGCGATAACAGGCTTCGAGAACCGCGCGGCGATCGTTAAGCCATTGCAGCGCCGCGTTGGAAAACACCAGCGTGTATTGTCCGGGCGCGTCGAAGCGAGCGATATCGCCGAGCTCGAATCGCACGCGTGCGGTGAGATCGGCGTCGAGACCAGCGCGCAGCGAGTTGGCGCGTTCGATCATCGCTGGCGAGGAATCGAGACCGAGCGCCGAGCCGCTCGCGGTTCGACGCGCCAGCGCGACCGTGTTCTCGCCACTGCCGCATCCGAGATCAACGATGCGCTCGTCGGGATTGAATTCCAGTCGCTCGACTATGAACTCGAACGGCTCGGCGCGATAGCGGCGAAAGCGGTTATATAGTTCGGGATCCCAGTCAGTCATTATCTGCCGCTGCGCGCGACGATTTCGCTGAGCTTGGCTTGTCGTGCGCGGATGGCCGGGTCGCGGCTCAGGTTTTCGAGCGTATCCGGCAGCAGATAGGCCCAGTTGGAATCGCCCACCGTGCCCGGCAAATTTATCCGCGTGTCCCATCCGAAGAGATCCTGAATGGGATTTATCACCAGGCGCGCCGGCGACGCATAGAGCTTCTCCAGGATCGCCTCGAGTTCGGAACCCGACAATGACGGCCGCTTCGGATCGAGCCGATCGGCGAGTCCCATCACCTCAACAAAACTGCGGCGGTCGGCTTCGGGGAGCTCGCGCCACCATTCGACCAGAGTTTCGGTGTCGTGCGTGCCGGTGGTCGCCAGTGCAAGCTCCGGATATTTAGCGGGCGGAACGTAGAGCTCGACAGCGTCATTGGGATTTTTCTTTATTTTTTCCCATCGCATCACTTTGTAGCCCGGGATGCCGAAGGCGGTCAGCGATGCGCGCACCCACGCCGGCACGGCGCCGAGGTCCTCCGCGATTATGAGCGTTTTACCCGCTTCCTCGAGGACTGTTTTGATGAAGGCCTCACCGTGCTCGCGCTGAGCGTCCTCCTGCGCCGGCCAATATTCGCCGGGCTTGTCGAGGTTGGGGCCGAAGGAGAAGGTGCGGTACAAACCGACCACGTGATCGATCCTGAACAGGTCGTATAAGGCAGCGGCATCTCGCACGCGACTGCGCCACCAGGCGAAGCCGTTGGCGCGCATCTGCTCCCAGTTCGGCATCGGTAGTCCCCATCGCTGGCCCTTGGGATTAAAGCCGTCGGGCGGCGCACCGACCGAGCGCTCGAGCTTGAACAGATGCTGATTCGACCAGACCTCGGCGCTGTCGCGCGACGGCGAGAAAGCGAGATCTCCGCCCAACATCACGCCGAACGAAGCCGCGATGGCGCGCACTTCTGCCCACTGCCGATGCGCCAGAAACTGCCAGTAGACATACATCGCGATCGGCTCGGCGAGTTCGCGGCGCGCGGCGTCGAGGGCGGCGGTGTCGCGCGATTTCAGCTCCGCAGACCACGCCTCCCACGACTTCCATTGCATGCGATCTTTGAGTGCGCGGAACAGCGCGTAATCGTGGAGCCATCCGGCGTTGGCCTCGGCAAAGCGCTCGAGCTCGCCGCGAACCTCCGGGCGGCCGCGTTCTTTGAAATGGTGGAAGCTCTGCTGGAGCAGCGCCAATTTGGCCTGCAAAAGCCGAGTGCGCCGCCCGGCCGGCGCCGAAGCAACCTTCGCGCGGGCCTGATCGAGATCGGCGGATGCGACGCCGTCAATCGCGTCGAGCGAGATGTAGAGTGGATCGATCGCAAACACGCTGAGCGCGCTGTACGGGCTAGCCTCATCGGGAGAAGTTTCGCCAAGCGGCAGAAGCTGGATAATGCGATGACGCATTGCGAGCGTGAAATCCAAAAAAGGAATCAGGTCACGGATTTCACCGCGTTCGAGGTTCTTTGCGGTATTGAGGGAGAAAAGCGGTATCAGCACGCCGGCGGCACGCGGCAGCCGGCTGGCCTGATGTGAGACGATGGGGGCGCTGGGGTTTTCAGCCATGTACGAAGTGCCAGTAAGGCAGTGCGTCAGTAATGCGCGGGTTCCTGCTCGCGGCGGCTGTCGCGTTCGAGCTGGATGGTCATGTGGCGAATATTGAATTTCCGCTCCAGCATCTGGCACATCTCGGAAAGCACGAGATCGTGGTTGGTTTCACCAACCACCACCGCATGGGCCGAGAGCGCGTATTCGCGGCTGGTCAGGCACCACACGTGTAGATCGTGGACCTCCGCCGTCCCATCGATTGCAAGCAGATCGTTGCGCAACTCTTCCAAGTCGATATGAGACGGCACTGCTTCCATCAGGATATCAACTCCCTCACGAACCAGGCTCCAGGAACCATAGATTATCAGCAACGCGAGCAGCACGCTCGCAACTGGATCGGCCCGGGTCCATCCCGTGAAGTATACCAAACTGCCGGAGATCAGAACGAAGCAGGAACCGGCCAGATCGGTCATCGCGTGAAGAAATACCGCCCGCACCGCCATCCGGCCTTGGGGGCCGCCCGAATGGGTCATCCATGCTGCGAAGCAATTGATAAAAATTCCGCCCACTGCCAGCAGCATGACCGGCAGGCCCTCGACCGCACGCGGTTCGCGGATGCGATCGATCGCTTCGATGAAAATGAACACGGCGATCAGCCAGAGGAACACTCCGTTGAAGAGGGCGCCCAAAATCTCGGCGCGCAGATAGCCGTAAGTCTTACTCGATCCGGCCGGGCGCGACGAGATCCAGATGGTGAAGAGGCTCAGGCAGATGGCGCCGATATCGGTAAGCACGTGACCGGCGTCGGAGAGCAGCGCGAGACTGTTGCTGTAGATGCCACCGGCCACTTCGGCGATCAGAAACAGCGTGACGACGATCAGCACCCAGCGCAGTCGTGCTCTGTCGGAGTCCATCTCGCGCCGATTCTACCCTACCTTGCTGTTTGGATCGCCTGTTGCAGCTTGACCGAATCAAACGCGCACGCAATCAGGGGCGGACTCAGCAGCCTTGAGGTCGTCGCTGTTTCACCGGCGACGCGAGCACATGGCGCGCGCGCGTTCGCGTCTCAGCCGTACTGCACCAGCGAGAAACAATTTATCGGGGCGAGGCGTTCGCGGCCGCCGAGCGCGGAGAGTTCGATCAAAAACCCGCATCCCACCACTTCGCCGCCGAGCGTGCCGACCAGAAGCGACGCGGCCTGGGCGGTGCCTCCGGTGGCAAGGAGATCGTCAATGATGGCAACCCGCTTGTGACCTGCGAGGCCGTCCTGATGCATCTCGAGCGAATCGCTGCCGTATTCGAGCGCGTAGCTTTGAGCAACCTTCTGATAAGGAAGCTTGCCCGGCTTGCGTGCGATCGCAAAGCCAACACCCAGGCGATAGGCGACCGGCGCTCCAATTATGAATCCGCGCGATTCGATTCCCAGCACCAGGTCGACCTTGCCGAGGAAAGGCTCGGCAAGCTGATCCACCACCGCGGCCAACGCGCGCGCGTCGGACAGCAGTGGCGTGAGATCTCTGAACACGATACCGGGTTTGGGAAAATCGACGATGTCGCGAATCAGTCCTTTGAGCTCAGTATCCGTCATATGGTCGGTTCAATCCTTTCGAATAGCTATTGGCCACCGGCGAAGCGCGTGCCGATCGAAGATTCTGGAGGCGGCAGGTAGGCGAGCGGGTTATGCGCGACGTTATATCGACGCACCTCAAAGTGCAGATTGGGGCCGGTGGTGCGGCCGGTGGTTCCCACTCTGCTTAGCACCTGACCGCGCGCGATAAGCTGACCCGTGTGAACTTCGTTGATCGAATTGTGACCGTATACCGTTGCATAGTGATCGGCGTGCTGCACGATAACAATATTGCCATATCCGCGCACCCTGCCGGCGTACAGGACTCGACCGCCGGCAGCGGCGTGAACGGGGGTTCCCACCGGGGCAGCGATATCAACTCCGTCGTGCATAACTCCGTGACGCATCCCGAAACCGGACGAGATTACGCCACCGGCGATAGGCCAATCAAACTGGGGACGCGGACCGTTATCAGCGTGGCGTGAAATCCCGCGGCTTGGCGGCACCTGCAACGATGAAGAATTGGACGAGCATCCACTGACAGCGATGCATAGGGCCAGAACCCCACTCGCCATCCGCCACCATCCACCCTTCGCTCCCGCCACCGCCGCGCCGTCTTCCGTACGCGCAAGCTCCTCGCGCGGGCTCGAGATTCAAATTTGCCGGCCGGAACCTCGCCCCGCTTCAGTGCTGTTCGTCGAACCCGTGCTTGCCGACCATTTTGACAAACACGCACTCCCCGAAATACTCCTCCTGCCATCGATTGTCGGTGCGCCGTATTCGCACCAGCGTTTGCAATTCCTGGTCACCGATCGGAGCGATCAGGC
>DATJOQ010000363.1:0-10584 GCA_035506935.1 Binataceae bacterium (SeqCode)
AGATGGAGTTATCCGCGCGATAGTCGCGACCGGCCGTGACACAGCGTCGAAAAAGAACCACGCAAGCAGCGCCAGTCCGACCAAACCGGTTTCCGCGAGCAGTTGTAGATAATCGTTGTGCGCTTCGAGAAACCGTCCCGACTGCCACGGCGGGCGGTGGTAATAAGGAAACAGTTCGGGCCAGCAACCCAGTCCGACGCCGAGTAGCGGAAACTCGCGGATCATGCCGAGCGAATCGTGCCACAAGCTGACGCGCTCGCGCAGGCTGGTCTGATGCGCGAGCGTTTGTTCAAGCCGATTATCCACCTGGCGCCTGCCAATCGATCCAATCAGCATCGAGGCGACGAGCGTGACCACGACCAATCCGGCGACAGAAGCGGATATTGCTGCCACCCTGAATCGCCGAAAGTAGGCCGGGAATTTGCTGCCGAGCTGGCCGCGTATCAGCCATGCGAAAAGCGATAATCCGCCTAAAGCGCCGAGCCATCCGCCACGAGAGGAACTAAGCATCAGCGCCGACCACATGACGACAAAGCCGCTGGCACAGAAGAGTCGAAATACCATTTGCCAATCACCGGAAATGACCGGGGTCTCAAGTAGCGCGCCGGCGATCGTCAGTGGCAGCAGCATTGCCAGGTAATTCGCCAGATGATCGGGATCCACGAAGGGTCCGCCGGTGTGCCGAATTTCCGGACGCGGCGCGGCCCAATCGTAAGGCACGAGAAATCCGAATATCTTGCCGTTCCACCACGAGAACTGCACCAAGGCCGTCAATGCCACCACGATTCCGGTGGACAACAGCGCGACCACCAGAAGACGGCAAAACTCGCGTTCGCGTTCGGCGCTGAAAGAGTCCCCGAAGGGATATTTCGCGACCAGCAGAAAAAGCGCCGCGTAAGCCAGCAGCTTCAGCGCACCCGTTCGACTCAGCGAGGGAGCGATCGAGAGCGGCCGCCAAATTGAATCTGTGTATCGGTCAGTTGTGTGCGGGGACGACGCTGCGCTTACCCCCCTGTAGTCAGTTGTCGGGCGTTTGGACGGCTTCTGCGCGATCACCGATGCCGAGACAATGGCAGACGCAAACGGCACCCGCGCTCCGCGCTTCACTTCGTCGACCGTCGGGAGAATCGCGAAACCGGTACTCTGCCCCGATACTCCGCGCGGACAGTCGACCGATCGGATTTCGCCTGGCCATCGGATTTCGCTTGGCCATCCGGGCAAAGTCTTGGAATAGACTACATACGTCGTCGGCGAAAGCATGCGCAGGAGCGCGGGAGGCAGGGGCACGAGCTGGAGAATGAGGATCGCGATAGATAGGCTTGCGGGCACCGCGGCAGGCACAAGATGAATCGGGGCGGCGCTCACAACGATCTTTGCCATCCACACGGCCACCAGGAGAAAAATCACGCTCTCCATCAGGCAAAATGCCCACGGATAGACGGCGCCAAACGCCAACGGAGTAAATCCAATAAGGGCGACGATACCGGCGCTCACCAATCGATCGCAGGATCGGCAAATCATGGCGGTTCGAGTGCCCGCGCCGCGCGAAGTCATTGGTCGGGTCCTTGGCTAGTAAAGTTGCGGATACTCAGTTCAGTCGGTCACACTCTGATCCGCCGAATAATAAGGACGAAACTGCTGAGTATATCCGTACCCATATCGGCTATATTGACTATAGCCATGATGGTTCGGATCGATCTGATTGAGTATTACGCCGAAGATAGTAGCCCTGGCAAACTCGAGGCGAGCGCATGCGGCTTTGACTATTTGCTTGGGGGTCCTATGCCCGTTGACAACCATCACGACGCCGTCGACCATCGCGGCGATCACTAGCGCGTCTCCTGCCGCCATCACCGGACTGCAATCGATCAATATGTAATCGAACCGTTCCCGCAGTTGACCCAGCAGGGTCTGCATCTGGCGCGAGCCGAGCAGATCGGTCGAATGCAGAGGACTGGTTCCGGCGCTGATGAAGGACAGATTGTTGATCGCGGTCGATTGTATGACCTCGTCGATATTGCTTTGCCCGTCGAGCACGTCGCTCAAGCCTGCGCCGTTACGCAGATTCAGGATCTCATGGCAGCGCGGGCGGCGGAGATCCGCGTCGATCACGAGGACCTTCGCCTCGAGGTGAGCGAAGGCGATCGCGACGTTCAGCGCGGTCATGGTCTTGCCCTCGGAAGCCGCAGCGCTGGTGAACAGAACCGCCTGAGGCGGGCCGACAGAGCGGGCCAGCAACAGCGTCGTGCGCAGTGCGCGATACGCCTCTCCCATCGCGGAACAGCCGGCGTTCAAGGCCGGGTAACCGCTTGCGACACGGCTGATCAAAAGCGGCTGCGTTTCCCGCACGTTCGCGAGCGCGACGGCTCCGTTCTCGCCGAATCGCGGAACCACGCCGAGACTTGGAAGATTGAGATAGCGCTCCGCGTGTTGGGGATTTTTCAGCGTATCGTCGAAATATTCGAGGACAAACGCGGCGCCGATTCCGCCCGCAAGACCAACTATCAGGGCGATCAACAAAGCGCGCAGCTTTCGCGGCGATGACGGACTAAGTGGCGGTTCCGCCTTGTCGATGATCGACACATTGGAGAGCCGGACCGCGGCGGATACCCCCATCTCCTTGAGGCGTTGCAGCACGCTATCGTAGAGCTGGCGATTGGTATCGACCTCGCGTTCGAGGATCGCATACTGGACGGAGTCATCCTTGAGCCCTAACGCCATCCCGCGCTGCTCGCCAAGTTTGTCGCGAACTTCGTTCTCGCGGGTCGAAGCCGCCAGATAGGCAGATTCAATACCGCCGACTACTCGTTCAACCTCGCGCGCGAGACGGCCGCGGGTTTCCGCGACTTGCGCTTCCAGCCGCGCCAACGGCGGATAGGTCGACTTGAATTGAAGCGATAGGCTCGCGTATTGGCCTTCGAGTTGAATCACATTTTGCTTGAGGGCTTGGATCAGGCTGCTGTTCACTACTTCAGGGATGTAGTCATAGTTTCGCTCGCGGATAAGTTTGACCTGAGCTTCGAGCGCGATGCGATTTCCCTCCGCCTCGGTCAACTCCTTATTCAGATCGCTCAGCCGATCGACGACAATGTTCTCTCTGCCGCTGAGCGCGAGGATGCCTTTTTCGCGGCGGTAGTTGTTCAGCGCGACTTCCGATTTCTCCACCCGGTCTCTCAGTTCAACCAGCTTCTGATCGAGATATCGTTGCGCTTCGCCGCTCGCGTCGGCGTACAGCCCAAGTCCCTGGCGGATATAGGCAAGGCAGTGCGCGTTGGCGATCCGCGCCGACCGCTCCGCGCTCGGGCTGCTGTACCCTACCCTAACGAGCCGGGTTCCCTGGATCGGCGTAACCTCAAGATTTTGCAAATAGCTATCGACCAAGGCCGGCTTAATTCTGGTATCCGCGCTTTCGGAACGCGACGATTTGGCGGGCGAGTCCAGCAGTTGGGTCATCTGGTCCGCGACACTGCTCCATGCTCCCGCGATCAGACCGGGTGGCGGACTGTTATCCGGAGGATCGTCGGCGTCAAGGCGCTCTTCTCTGATAACCGTTGCCGCCAGGCTGCGACTCTTCAAAATTCCGTACTGCGTTCTGTAGTAGACGTCGGTCTCGTCGTTTTCGGTCAGCAGGTCGTTGATAGCGAGCACCTTGGGGGCACTGCGTTCAACCAGGATGGTGCTTTGCGCGGTGAATATCGGTGTTTCCGTCAGAACCTTGATTGCGGTCGCCGCCACCGCGACCACAACAACGATCACGATCAGCCGAAGATGCTTCCTAATGACGCCGGCGTGTTCCCAAATCCGCGGATTTTCGTCCTCGATGACGGTGTACGGGGCGACGTCAACTTCGTCGGGCAATTGAACCGGCGCGGACCGGATAAAATATGGTGACGGCTCTCTCATACTTGATTACCAACTACGTCGTCACGGTATACCGGCGCCTATACCAAATCGATTGAACAGCATATAGAAGAAATATGGAACGATCGCCGTGTTTGAGTAATCCACTACGATTACGTCGTTATGCTGGACCTCGAGGTCGGGCATGCGCCGATGCATTATCTGTTCGAGGTCGCTTTGCAGTACGATCTTGTCGCCCTGCTTCCCGCTGCGGATGATCTTCACCGATTCGGTGTCAGCCGCGAACAGCGGGCCGCCCACTGCAGCCACCGCGCCCAGCACGGTGAGGCCGGGGGTTATCTTTACAGCGCCCGGATTGCGCACCCATCCCTCGACCATCACGCTTCCGCTGCTGGGGACCACGATTACGTCGCGCGGCCGCACGGGAAGAGCGAGATAGTTGGTGGTATCGCTGCCGAGATCTACGTTCCTCAAGGAAATGACGACCGGACTCAAGCTCGCGCGCGCCCGCTTGACCATCGCGGCGCCGTGCGGATTGCTGCCGGATGAGATTCCGAGCTGGTCTCCCAGCATTTTCGATTGATGCGGCCTGGTGGGCGTCTCGATCGGTTTGCCTTCGTCGGATTCGGCCGGAATAAGAATGATCTGCTCGGCCGCGTCGTCGCGCAGCCCACCCGCAAGCGTGATCATGTCGAGCACGGTGTCGGTGCGGCCGGTGAGATTATAGTGTCCGGGCTTGTCGACCGCTCCGGTCACCGCCACCTGGCGGCTTCGGTATTCCTTTACGAAGACTTCGATCTGAGGGTCGTACATGTATTTATCCAGCCGGCGCGCCAGCGCGTCGCGAAGCTTCGATTCGGTGAAACCCGCGACCCGCAGCTCGCCGATCAGCGGCAGCGCGATGGTGTTGTCGCCGGATACGCGCACCGAACGATCCTTGAGTACATCGATCGAAGGTACGGAGATTTGCAGAATATCGCCGGGACCGATTGGATAGTCGTCATCGGCGAGCGAACGAGTACGTTCTTTCCATAGCTCGGCGAGACGTTGAAGGTCAGCGGCGGTTTGATCATCTGAGCTGTTAATTGACGTATTGAATGAGGCTGCAGGAATCGCAGCCGACGGTTTCGCCGGGCTGGCCGGGGGCGGTGCGGACGCAGCGCAGCCGACTATCATCAGCGACCACGACAAGAGCGCTACGCCTGCGGCTTTGCGGTGCACGATGCTCAGCACGGCGCGGTTGATATCGATCACATGGAGGGAGTTTGCGCCGGCAGCAGGATGAAGGAGTTGGAGGTGTTGGAGCCGCCGCCGGTCGCATATCCTGCGAGCGCCCCGGCGCCAACGCCAGCGATGCCGCCGACCAGCAAACCGCCGAGGTCGAGGTCGCGCGTGTCCCATAACAACGGCGCCGCAGCGTGAGGCGCGGCCAGCGCCGAAGCGGGAGCCGATTGCGATACTCTCCAGTTCACGGTGAGTCCCTGCTTCGGCACCGAAGCGACAGCGGTCGCGGGCTGGAAGGGCTTTCCGGCGGGATCGAGGGCGATGTCGTAGGTCTCGGGTGCGATGTGCGGGATGTAGTATTCGCCCTTAGTGCCGGAGATGGATTCGCCCACGACGTCGCCGGTGCGATCGCTCATCGCTATCACTTTGACACCGGCGACACGGTTACCCGTGGTGTCCGTCACCATGCCGGTGATATCGGCGCAGAGTGCGCGCGAAGCGCAACCGACGACGAGTAGCGCAACCAGCAATCGAAACATCGGTCTGCTCATAAGCGACCTCCTAAGCAGAAGCCGGGGGCACGAGGACGGCGCGCAAATATGCGTCCGCCATCCTCGGCCGATCGGCCCGGGCCAGTCGATCAACTTCCCCCTTCTGCATACCCGGCGCCCCGCGGACGAATGGGCGCGGCGGCCCGAAAATCCGTCGCGCCGCGAGACTAATCACGGCGCGCGAACAATCTCGCGCCGCGAAGTTGCTGCCAAGTAATGTTCTGGGGCTCCCCCCTTTTAGGAGCCGAAAACAAATTATCGCGTACCAGAATCGGTGCAATTGTGCAAGAGCATCTCAAAGAGATCGAATCTATTCTCAAGTCTTCAATCGCGGGCGCCGCGATGCTTTGCGGTAGGATAGTCGCTCGCGGGCGAGTCAGTATTTGATCATGGACGGAGTTTAATGAGCGGAAAATAATTCCACCGTCCGGAAACTTAACGTGCAAGAATGGCAATCTGAGAGGATGCGATGGGCTTCAGTGCGGAATGCTGGAAAACGATTGCGCCAATCTACGGCGCGATTCTCGATCATCCATTTATCAGAGGTCTAGCCGACGGAACGCTGGCGCGAGAAAGCTTCGAGTTTTACGTGGTGCAGGACGCGCTCTATCTACGCGAGTTCGCACGCGCGCTCGCGATCACAGCGGGCCGCGCCACGCATGACGAATGGATAATCATGTTCAGCGAGCATGCGGCCGGCGCGCTGAAAGTCGAGCGCGCGCTTCACGAAACTTTCTTCAAGGATTTTGCTCTCGCATCAGCGCAGGTATCATCGACGCCGCTCGCTCCAACGAATCTCGCCTACACCAGTTATCTACTCGCGGTTGCGTATGGCGCGCCGTTTCACGAATCGCTCGCGGCGCTGCTGCCCTGCTACTGGATCTATTGGGAAGTGGGAAAGGAACTCGAACGCAAAGGATCGCCGAACGAACTCTATCGCCGATGGATCGCGACGTACGCGTCGGCGGAATTCGGAACATTGGTAACCGCGGTGCTGGAAGCAGCCGACCAGAGCGCGGCGCGCCTTCGGTCCGACGAACTCGAGAAAATGCGCCGACATTTCATCACCACGAGCCGTTATGAATGGATGTTCTGGGAGATGGGATATCGGCGCGAACAGTGGCCGCTTTAGCGACCGAAAGCTGCAGATTTTTTGAAACCTACTTATCGCCACCTGATGCGATCGAAGATCGAACTGACTTTGATCGGAACCTTCAACCTAATCGTAGGTCGTTGTACAGACTCTGAATCGTCGTATCGATTTTTCAAGCACGCGAGAAATTGTGCATGGCTGCCGACCCTGATGGGTTTGAGTCTGGTGCTGGCGGCCGGATGCGGCACGATACCCAACGTCAACGCCGCCTTGCATACGGATCCGACCTACCTGGTTGAACCGAGCTTCGTTGGACCTCACGGCGTAGAGACCCAAGAACAGGCGCGGGAAGTCGTCGCGCGTCTCAAAGAAAATCAGAAGATTCCGACCGATCTGCTCGGCCGTCATATGGTAGTGGAGCAGGCGCTGAGCGACGTCCCGCTGGTGCTGGGCAACAAGGTGACGCTGCTCGAAAACGCCAAGGCCACCTTCGACGCGATGCTGACGGCGATTCGCGGTGCAAAGAACAGTATCAACATCGAGATGTATATCTTCGATGACGGGCCGATCGGACAAATGTTCGCCGATGCCTTGATAGAACGACAGCGTCACGGCGTGCAGGTCAATATCATGTATGACGGACTGGGCTCGTTCCTCACGCCTGCCAGCTTTTTCGACAAGATGCATCAAAGCGGTATCGCATTGCTGGAATATCGGCCGCTGGATCCGTTTGAGGCAACTCTGGGATGGTCCTTCGGCCATCGCAACCATCGCAAGATGGTCGTAGTCGACGGGCGAATCGCTTTCACCGGCGGAATCAATATTTCAGAAGTCTATGCCAGCGGGCTCCGCAGCAGTTCGTCAAATGCGCCTCTTAGTAGTTGGCGCGACACTGATATCGAGATCGAGGGACCGGTGGTGGCGGAGTTCCAACACATTTTTATAGGCGAGTGGCAATATCAAAAAGGTCCCCCACTAAATAAAAGAGATTACTTTCCCAAGATACCGCAGGCGGGCGAACAGATCGTACGCGTGATAGGCAGCATCCCGGAGCGGTTCAGCCTGATCTACGTCGTGTTGATCTCGGCGATAGAGAACTCCGAGAGCAACGTATACATCACCGACGCTTACTTTTCGCCTGACCGCCAGCTTCTTCGCGCGCTTGAAAACGCTGCGCGCCAGGGCGTTGACGTGCGCCTCCTGCTGCCGAGCGAGAGCGACGAGCCGTTCGTGGTGTCGGCCCAGAGATCGCATTACAAGGGCCTGCTCAAGGCGGGTATAAAGATCTACGAATGGAAGGGGAAGATGCTGCACGCGAAGACCGCAACCATCGACGGCGTATGGTCTACGGTGGGCACGTCGAATCTCGACTGGTGGAGTATCGCGCGCGATAACGAGTTGAATGCGATCATCTTGAGCCATTCGTTCGGCGATCAAATGAACCTGATGTTCAAGAACGATATGGAGAGTTCGAACCAGGTCGAGCCGGAGCAATGGGAGCAGCGAGGTTTTTACGAGCGGGTCAAGGAAACCTTCGCATCGGCGATCGCGCCGCTACTATGATTTCGAGTGAGTAGTCATTCGAAGCAACGCGGGCTTTTTCGGGACGACAACCGAACCTCCTTTTACAGACCGTCGCGATCCGCGATAGACTGGCTTGGCGCAATCCGCTTGATGAGCGGTAGGTTTTGGTCTATCGCTTGGTCTTCGCAGAGATGCCGAGGTGGCGAAACGGCAGACGCAGAGGACTCAAAATCCTCCGTCCGTAAGGACATGCGGGTTCAAGTCCCGCCCTCGGCACCAAGAATTTCCTGACACAGTGTGGCAATTTCTAAGGCGACGGATGCTTGCTTCAGCGCCAGCCCTTCTCCGCCGGAGTCGATTGCGGCCGAGCGTGATGAGGCGGAGCCTGGCTGGCGCGTTAGCGGCGCTAGCGTTTGCAGTTCACGGCTGTGGACCATCGGCCATGAGCACATCAGACGGGCGAGCCAGCGGGGAAATCAAGATTGCGGCCAAGGCGTGTCGCGATGCCCGAAGATGGCTTTTCAGGCAATGTTACGAGCAGATTCCCACGGGGCCGGGCTTCGCTCTATGCGACCTCACGCTCTTGCAAGCTCGGATAAAGCAGGATGGAGAGGCGACCGACAAGGACCCTTCACGGCGCCCGCAACTGGAGGCCGATTTCCGCCAAATCGTGGGCTGTATGAAGGGAGGAGTTGGAACCGAGATCCCTGCCTGTCAGACGATAGAGCCTTGCCTCCGCGCTCAGCAAGCATATGTTGCGCACAATGACGATGCCGCTCGAGAGGAAGTAATGGTCTGCTTTAGGCATCTGGCACAAGTTAATGAAGCTTGCGGCGAGGCCATGTCTGAACTCGATCAAGCGCAGCAGAATGAAGTCGAGCAACGGTACGAACAGCGGTACCGGCGGGCGGACTCTCTGCTTCACTAGATGGAGTTTAAGAGTCTATGCCGCTACCTCGATGGCTCGCGCGCTTCAATTCGCGTGTGACGAATCGCATCCTGGGTCGGCTGGCGACGCGGCTGCCGGGCTGGGGCGTGGTAGTGCATATCGGACGCAAAACCAGGCGCGAGTATCGTACGCCGGTATTCATCTTCCGACGCCGCGATCGCTTGGTTATCGCGCTGACCTACGGGCGCGAATCGGAGTGGGTACAGAACGTTCTGGCGCAGGGCGGTTGCAAACTCGAATCGCAAGGCCGAACGCTGAGTCTTTCACAGCCCAGACTCTTTCATGACGATGACCGTCGCGACCTACCCAGGTTTCATCGCAGCATTCTGGGCGTTTTCGGCGTATCGGATTTTCTTGAGTTTACAGTGAGCGGTTGATTCGGAACGACTTCCCGAGGCGACAGTCGAAGGATCGGCGACGTGAGTCGACGCCAATGTGAATTCGAAACGCGGGCGCTGTAGCAATTTTCCCTACGTGTGGCTTTTTTCCGCTAATATTTAACATCCTTGACCTGATCCAAAACGTCGCGCTGGCAGTCTTAACCGCGCGGTTTCCCGCGTGACTCGAGCGTCTCGCTCCTCTCCGTGCAGTAATTTCGCGATCGGTATCAAATTTGCTGACAGTTGCCCAGCTCTGGTTGCATTAGGCCGCTTCTGAATATTTCCGGCAACGTCAGATACGGGTCTCAGGAGGAGACCAAAGATGAACCGATCCAAGCTTTTCCTTTACCTATTTATGGTTATCGGCGTCTGCGCGATGGCATCCGCGAGCTTTGCCAAAGCCAAACCCAAATGCCCCTTCGGTGGAGACTACGCGTTCTTTTTCTGGTCTCCTGACGACGAAGTCGCGGGCGTGGGTTATTTTTCGGTGGACCTCAAGCCTGGCACAAAGTGCCGTTCCGGAATTGTCCTGCCGGGCGGGATCATCAACTGCAACGTTGATGGAACCGAGTACGAAGACTTTATCGAGGATGGATTCGTATTCGTCGAGACCGACGGCGAGGGAACGCTCGAGATCGAGACCAACAGCTCGCGCGGCGTGTGCGGCACAGGCGATAACGCGTTCGAGCTGGACGTCTCGATCGTTCAAAACGGCAAGCGAGTGATGTTCAACAGCAATGCCGTGTCGTTAGTGCAGAGCGGCACCACCCCGAACGCTGGTCATGAGTACGTGATCGCGGGCAGAGCGGGACGATGTTTCGCCGGCGACATCTTCGGATGCTACGACGTCCATTTCTGGGAACCCGGTGAGCCCCTGGCCGGCGACTGCACGATTTGTGTGGGCGGCGGCCGCGTGACCGGAGGTACCTGCCGATGCAACAACGACGGCGATGAGTTCCTGTCCGAGATCGAAGTCGGCACTTATACCTTGGGTGAGGATTG
>DATJOQ010000364.1:0-2665 GCA_035506935.1 Binataceae bacterium (SeqCode)
GGATGAAAGGTCGGGATCCCGAGCTGGTCGAGGACGCGGTGGTGGTGCTCGAAGATATGGGAGGACATGAGCAGGATCTTAGTACGGCCAGGCACGCGCTAATTCTTTTAGAGCCTTGGCAAGCTGATCGCCTAAACGCGCCCGCGTCGTGAAACCCGCCGTAAAGATTCGCGTTCAGCAATGGCGGGAGAGAATCTCGTGTACTGGTCGCGAATGGGCCCGGGTATCATCCGCTTACATCGGCGTCTCGATAGTAATGCCGCAGGATTTCCCGGTAACTCTTGCCTTGCTCCGCCATCACGGCCGCGCCGATCTGACATAACCCGACGCCGTGTCCCCATCCGGCGCCTTTCAGGACGAAGTGGCTCGGCTCTTTTTCCACCACGAATGCCGAGCTGTAGAGATGCGTCCGCGATAGCGCGCGGCGAATCTCGAGCTCTTTGCCAACGATAATGTAGTCGCGCGCGCCGACGATTTTCAGCCGATATATTCGTCCCGAAGGCCCGCGAGCGAGCGCCTGCATCTCGCAAATCGCACCTAGCTCGACGCCAAGCCTGGATTTGATCAGGTCGCCGAGTTCTTCGGGCGTGTAACTGACCTGCCATCGATAAAAATCACGAGTCTCCTGATCGAATCCCGCAAGAACACGCGACAGCAGTTCGGAATCGTTGGTATTGCAGTAAGCCGGCGGGCTTGAGCTTATCCAGAGCTCGGGATTTTCGGTACGCGATGGCGCCGGTCCGTCGTAGACCGACTCCAGATAGGCGACGGTCTCGTCTTCCCATGCGGTCGCGTAGCGCTCGGTAATTCCACCGCAGCACTTGGAAAAACGCGCATCGCAGATCGCGCCGTTGTACCGCAAAAACTCTCCGCTGGTGGCAGCAACCGCTGCGGCAGCCGAGGGAGAAAACGCCTTCGTGACGCCTTGATAGCGCTGGCAGTGATCATCGGCGCATACGTCGAAATCCGGATGCGCCTCGCGGCCATACCAGCGGATTATTTCATGAGCTTCGAAACGCTGATCTCGAGCCTCGCTTGAGCGGGCTGGATTGTCCTTCGGAAACTTGAGCCAACTGCGCGAAATCACCGCGTGCGCTTTAAGCAATTCGAGCGGACACGACGCACTCATCTCGGATGAAATCACGCTGGTGACATATTCCTCCAGTGCGACGTCGTTGATCACCGTGAGACCGGAATCGCGTCGAATCAGACGAAACGCTCCGCGAAATACCTGCCGCTCCTTGCGCTCCCAATGAAATCCGATTCCTATCGTCACGTCGTCGAGCGCGAACGCACATGATGCGGGGTCGGAGGGAGCAAGCGTGATTTCGGAAGTAAATCTATGACGACCCGCGGGGTAGGAACGGCCGGAGGTGTCGTTGAACGTGCCCGTCAATTCGACTTCGACGGCGGATTGCCCTTCAATCAAACCGACAGATACGTTCAACGCCCACTCTCCGCTTCGACTCCCAATCACTCCTTGAAAAATTGTAGCGGAATGATCCAGCGCATAAAGGCGCGCGTGTCCTCGCCAGTATACCCGGTCTGCACCACGTCGTGCGTGACGAAGAACTGCATGTTCACCGGACCAAAATCGTATCCCAAGAATCCGCCCATCGCGAACTGGCCCTGCCTCGTGTAACCGCCGCTCAGGCTGCTGAGATCGCGCGACGCATAGCCGACCGGCCCGAGAGTCCATTTGTGGATGGTCTTCACCGCGGTCAAATCCCAATTCATGTAGTCCGGCGTGTCCTGCACATGCGTGCGAATGTCTTTGCCGACGTAGCCATAGATCACATGCGCGGTCAGATTCCAGCCGTGGGCCAGGTAGGTCACGGCAGCGCGATCGTTGAACACCCAGTTGTTGGTGGCGAGGCCGCCGGTATGCATCGGAGTATAGCCGCCGATAAAGTTGCTGGCGTTCAATCCGCGGCCCAAATCCCAGGCCTCGCCGACCAGCAGAGGTATATTGTAAACACCGGATGACTGCGTGCCCGCCACATTCAGAATGTCTTCCGGCACGGCCGTATAGCCTTCGATCCGTCCACCGAACGCGGTCCATGGCGTCGACCACGCCAGGGTTGGAATATTTACGATCGCGTTGATGTCGGGTTTGTTCGAGCGCGAGATGTAACTGGAAGTATCGAGAAGATAAAAACCCTGCGGCAGAGGCGCGCCAAGCGCCAGCCCTATGGTCTCACCCGCTTCGGTGACCGACGCCGCCATCGCCGATCCGCTCAAAACGCAAAGCATCGCGGCACCCAGGATCGTCGCGCAAACTGCCGACCAAACTGCTGAATTAAACTTCCTCACAAGTCCCCCTTAATCTCCTCGCGGTGTGCGCTCCTGTGTGCGGACCGCTTCCGGCGAAAAAATCGCCGCTGCCAACCACACGGCCGACAGCCTTAACGCCTGACATCCTTTGTGCAGCGTTCGTGCCGACAGAGCAGTTCGGATCGAATCTGGCGCCTTGGAGGGTTAACGCGCGGGGCTAGCGGTATGAGACGAAATGATCTGACGCAAAAAGCGCTTCACAGCCTGATGCAGATTCGCAAGGCCGTTTCATTAACGCCTCATCGGCAAATTGCACCGGCAGGCAATTTCAGCGCTCGTTCTCCAGCTCGGCTGCGACTTCGTAAAACAGGCGGTCGGGCAAAGTGACCTC
>DATJOQ010000365.1:0-3526 GCA_035506935.1 Binataceae bacterium (SeqCode)
AACGTCATCTCGAAACAGACAAGCGCGCTCGGTGCGAACGCGGCGCGAATCTCCCTGGAAGCGGTCTCGATTCCGATCCTGCATGGCTCCGCGCTCACGATCCAAGTACCGGCGCGCAGCGAAGTCAGTCACGACGACGACCTGCAGCGGCTTCGCGCCGCGCCAGGCTTGCTGCTGATCGAGCCAGGTGAGCCGCTGGCGATCGCCGACGCGGTCGGGCAGGAAGCGATTATGGTGTGCGCCGAGACCAGCGACGCCGGAATCTCGCTGTTCTGCGCTTACGACAACAGCCGCCTGGCGGCGCTCAACGCGGTTTGGATCGCAGAGATGCTCGCGCTCGAAAGTCATCCCGCGAATTGAGATGCGGGTCCGGCTCACACTCGAATACGACGGCACTAACTATTTCGGCTGGCAGCTTCAGAGCGGTCAGAACACGATCCAAGGCGAGCTCGAGAGAGCGCTGGAAAAGATCTTAGGTGCGCCGGTCCGAGTTCATGGCTCCGGACGAACTGACGCGGGAGTTCACGCGCGCGGCCAAGTGGCGGCAGCTACCCTGCCTCGTCCGTTCGAACCTGCTGAACTGAGGCGCGCGCTCAACGCCCTGCTTCCGCCCGATATCGCGATTCTCGAAGTATCTCCGGCGGTCGACGATTTCGATCCTCGGCGCGATGCGTGCTCGCGAGTCTACGCGTACCGACTTCTGACGCGCCCGACGCGCTCCGCGTTCGAATACTGCTACAGCTGGCCGGTGCGCGAGCCGCTCGATCCAGGCCTCCTGAACCATGCCGCGCGCGGGTTTATTGGCGAGCACGATTTCGCTGCATTTCGCACGCTCGGCTCGGAGGAGAAGACTACGCGGCGGCACGTTATCGCGAGCCAATGGCAGCAAGTCGAGGACGTTCTGACCTATCGCGTCGAGGCGACCAGCTTTCTTCGTCACATGGTCCGAACCATGGTCGCGGCCATGGTCGAAGTCGGACGCGGGCGCGCCTCAGTCGAATCGATCACAGCCCTGCTCGAAAGCCGCGATCGATCTTTGGCACCGGCGCCCGCTCCCGCGGCGGGATTGTTTCTGGTCGAAGTGAAATACTGATTCGCCTGCTGGGTTTGGCCAAACACTCAAGGGCCGACCGAAGTCACTGGCGCACAGGGCGTTTGAGCGCCCCCTGTTCAAAAACACGCATCCAGCTTGCGAAAAATGCATCGATCGAGTGCCTGCGCACTTGAAAAACGGCGATCACTCGTTCACCCTTTCTGGAACCTAACCGGTACCGCAAGGAGGCGGACGATGACGCAATCGCAGGTGGCAACCCATTTGGCTGACAAGGTAGGAATTTCCAAGAAGCAGGCGAAGACCACGATCGATGAGTTGACGATGCTGGTGGTGCGCGAACTCAAGAAGGAGGGATCGCTCAGGCTCGCTGGGCTCGGCATCTTCCGCAAACGGCAGTCGAAGGCGCGCATGGGCCGTAATCCTGCCACCGGCCAGGAGATCAAGATTCCGGCGCGTACGCGCTTGCGCTTCACAGCCGCTAAAGCGCTCAAGGACGCGGTGCTCGGAGCAAAAAAGAAGTAAGAGCGGCGTCTCGTCTGTCCAGGTTCAATTCGAATCAAACACGCGCAAGGTCGGAGCTCTTTCCGGCCTTGCGTTTTTTGATGGCAGCATTGGTGATTGCGCTGGTGGTTGAACCCGGAATCGCAGCAGAGACAGTGGTTCCTGCATTCATAGGAGGAGCCAAGTCCGACGCCGTCTACCGCGATCCGAACTTCATCAAAGCGGCGCGCGAATGCGCGATCCTACATCCGTTTCAACAGTACATGGCGGAGACGCCGAAAGTCGTAAGCGCCTGCGTCGAGAAATACATGAAGTCGCATGGCGCGAGTGCGCAGGCGATCGCGTTCATGCGCTTCGCGCCGGTGCCGGCGCAGATCTCGGAGTTGCGGAACTATGGTCCGGTGTCGGTCGCGTATGCGGAGATGCTGTTCGCGGATCGTGGAGATGGGTGGACGGTGATCGGCAAATCCGGCGAGCTGATTCCGTTGTGGGCGCCGGCCGACATTTCACAAGACCCGCAATTCTCCGAGTTTCGGAAGAGCAGTCCCGACGTGGATCTGTGGCCTGACGGGCTGACCTGGCCGCGAGCTTCGACTACCGCGAATGGCGGCGAGCGCCTCGTGTTCACGTTTCAATTGAAGACCTGCCACGCGTGCGCGATCGCAGCGAACGCGGAGCTAGCTTATGACTTCGATCGCAATGGAAGGTTCCTGGGCACGCACCTGCTGAAGATCACGCCCGCCAAGAGCTGAGAATCACCTCTTAGATTCGCGGGCGCGCGCGGCGCGAGCACGCTCGAGATACTCGCGAATCCGGGACTCATAACCCCGCTCGTTGGGCTCGTAGTAGACCTTTCCTGCGAGCTCGTCAGGTAAGTGAGTCTGTCCGCTGACCGCATCCTCGTACTCGTGCGCGTATTGATAGCCTTTGCCGTAGCCCAACGACTTCATCATCGGGGTCGGCGCGTTTCGCAGATGAAGCGGCACCGGCAACGCGCCCTTGCGCGCATCTTCTCCCGCACGAGTCATTGCCAAATACGACGCGTTCGATTTCGGCGCGCTCGCGAGATAGGTGACGCCCTGTGCCAGTGGAATCACGCCCTCGGGAAGTCCGACGAAATCGACCGCATCTTTCACCGCGATGGCGACCTGCAAGGCTCGTGGATCAGCGTTGCCGACATCCTCGGACGCAAAGATAACCATCCGGCGCGCGATGAACAGCGGGTCTTCACCCGCCTCGACCATCCGCATCATCCAGTAAAGCGCCGCGTCGGGATCGCTGCCGCGCATGCTCTTTATGAACGCGGAGATGACGTTGTAGTGCTCCTCGCCCGCCCGATCATAGAGCAGCGCCTTGTGTTGCGACGCCTCGCGCACGTTCTCGGCGCTGACGGTGGAGGTCCCCGAGGTCATCGCGAGCTCGGCCGCGATCTCGAGCGTGTTGAGCGCGCGGCGCGCATCCCCGCCCGCGTAACGAATCAGCTCCGCCACTGCATCGTCGGTAAGCGTCAGCCCCAGCGCGCCGAGCCCTCGCTCGCGATCCTTCAGCGCGCGCTGGATGATACTGCGAAGGTTCTCGTCAGTGAGCGCGTTGAGAACTAACACTCGCGCGCGAGAGAGCAGCGGCGAGATCACCTCGAACGACGGGTTCTCGGTAGTCGCGCCGATGAGCGTGATGAGCCCGCTCTCGACATGCGGCAGAGTCGCGTCCTGCTGCGCGCGATTCCAGCGATGGATCTCGTCAATGAAGAGCACTGTGCGGCGGCCAGCATCGAGCTCGTGACGCGCGTCGGCAACTGCCTCGCGAAGATCCGCTACTCCAGACGTGACTGCGCCCAGCTGACGAAACGCCGCTCCCGACTGACTCGCGAGTAAAATCGCAAGCGTGGTCTTTCCCGCCCCGGGCGGACCCCACAGAATCATCGAATGCAGATGACCGCTCGCGGCCATCTGGCTCAGGATCTTGCCGGGA
>DATJOQ010000366.1:0-5134 GCA_035506935.1 Binataceae bacterium (SeqCode)
CTTCCTCGGAGCAAGCGCGAGAGTGGCCAGGGGCACACGGGGACTGTGTCCCGCAGGCCATTTCGCGGCTATAGAGTGATCATCACCGCGACCTGGCCTGACTGATTGGTGTTAGCGGTCAGCGCTTTGCCGAGGACCGATCCCGCGATCGGCACCGAGCCGGCCGCGCTCTGCGCGGCACCGCTGGTGGCGGAAGTCACTAACAGATCGCCGCGCGCCACCGGCCCCTGCACGTTCACCTGCGCGACACCTCGCGTTATCACCAGGCCCGTCGCGCCGGCTGTGATCGTCTGGCCGGCTACGCCGATAACCTTGGTATCGCCGGTGACCTGGCAGGGAATCATCGCCGCGTCCTGAGTGATGTCAATTACCATCACCGTGCCAGGCGCCACCGGTGCGGACGAATTGTTGAGCAATGTGATCAAATGCGGCGTATCGGTTAAACCACCGGCGGAGAAGTTGCCGTCGGTTTGCAGATGGCCCGGCCCGACGCGATGGAGCACCGTATCCCACGCGCTGTTGGCAAATTGATTCGATACGGCGCCGGAGAATTCCATCGAGCCATCGGGCAGGATCGCGAGCCTGTAATTGCCCGCCGCATCCATGGTGGTGACCACGCCTTCGCCGGCGCCGAGCGAAGGCCGCACCACCATCGCCGGCCCGTCCACATCCGACCAGACTCCCACCATGAAAGTGTCTTCGGTCGGATGCAGCACCTCAGGCGCCGGGATAGAGTAATCGCTGAGCGCTCCGCTGATCACCATCCAGGCGTTCGAGTAAATGGCACCGCCGTCGTTGATATATGTGCGCAGTACGTTGCCTTTGTTCGGGTCAGGCGAGAAAAAGCGCATCAGGTCGGCGTTGCCATGATTGTAGATGTCGACGGCGGCCGGCTGCTCCCTTGCGCTGTTAACTTCGAGCGCGGCCTGGGGAGGTATCGACCCTTGTATCGATAACTGCCGATTTATGGCCATCGGCGACTCAGGTTCGGACCGGACTGGCTGAGCATTACCCGCGCGCACGCAAACAACCGATGCGATCACTAAGATAGTGCCAGCCACCCAGGACCATCTGACTTCAGCAATGAGCTTTCTCCTCATGATGCTCGATTCTTGGATCGGCGCTTTTTTATCGCGGTTAACGATTTGCGCGATCTGGCGATTGCCGAGTTCGAAATTGCGCTTCCCGGCATCAGCACCAGGTACTAAAAATTGTCGCCGTAGCTGACGCTTCGGCTTTTACTGCCGCGTCAAGGAAAAACGCTGCGCGGTTACGCGTTCGGTTAATATCAAGGCGAGCTTATTTCCAGCTGCTCAGCGCGTGCAGTAGCGACTCGATAGCACGCGCGGGATCGTCGGCACCGATCACCGAGCCGATTACTGCGACCCCGACAGCGCCCGAACCATCCAACGTCGCAACTCGATCGGGCGCAATCCCGCCCAGCGCGAAGACCGGAATCGAAGCAGCGTCGCACGCAGCGGCGAGACCGTCGCGGCCGCACGGGGGTCCATAGCCACCCTTCGACAACGGCGCAAAGACGGGACCAAATACTACGAAGTCGGCGCCAGCGTCGGACGCCGCTTTTACTTCGGTCGGCGAATGCGTGGAGACCCCTATCAAACGCGAGGTGCCGAGCAACTCACGCGCCTTTGTAACTCCGATCGAGTCTGACGCGAGATGGACGCCGTCAGCGTGCGCTGCGATCGCGACGTCGACTCGATCATTGATTAGCAGCGGCGCTCCGAACCGATCACAGAGCGCCCGCATCTCGCCCGCGAGCTCGAACAGCTCGCGCGCCTCGAGATCTTTTTCGCGGAGCTGAATCGCGACGCTTCCCCGCGGAGCTGCTACTGCCGAGGCGCGCAGCGCCGCTTCGCACGTAGCGAGCAGTCCACGAGCGCCGGCCAGCTTGCGATCAGTGATGAGATAAAGCCGGAAGCCTGTGCCGCCTGAAGGCACTTTTTTTCTGGCGTGCTCTACCCGATCAGCCCGGTGAGCGGGCTCGATGCGGTTGCATACAGCTTGCGCTCGATTCTACCGGCAAGATAGGCGAGCCTGCCCGCCTCGACCCCGAGCTTCATCGCACGCGCCATCGCGATCGGGTCCTTGGCTCCCGCGATCGCGGTGTTCATCAGCAGCGCGTCGCATCCGAGCTCCATCGCTTCGGCCGCATCGGAGGCGGTGCCCACACCGGCATCAACGATTACCGGCACTTTGGCTTGCTCGAGAATAATCCGCAGGTTGAATGGATTACGGATACCGAGGCCCGAGCCGATCGGCGCCGCTAGCGGCATCACGGCGGCACATCCGATTTCTGCAAGCCTGAGACACGCAACCGGATCGTCGGCGATATAGGGCAGGACTTTGAAGCCTTCCTTCACCAACACTCTGGCAGCTTCGAGCGTCGCCGCAGTATCGGGGAATAGCGTCTGCTGATCGCCGATAACTTCGAGCTTTACCAGCTCGCCGGCGCCGGCCTCGCGCGCCAGGCGGCAGGTTCGGATCGCCTCTTCCGCGGTGTAACATCCCGCGGTGTTGGGCAGGACCGTGTGGCGCTTTGAATCCAGGTAATCCAGCAGGTTCTCGCGATTGCGATCTGTGATATTGACGCGGCGCACGGATACCGTGACGATTTCGGCGCCGCTTGCGTCAATCGCCTCCCGCGTTTGGGCGAAATCGCGATATTTTCCGGTGCCGACGATCAGTCGCGACCCAAACGTTCTGCCGGCCAGTTCGAATGCGTCATCTGCCATTTTAGCTGCACCTTGAGGCGGCGGGGCGAAAGCAATCAACCGCCACCAACGAAATTTATTATCTCAACTTGGTCGCCCTGACGAAGCACGACCCCGGCATAATCGGCTTTTGGCACCACTTGCTGATTTATCTCAACCGCGATTCGCGTACGTTTTAGCGCCAGGCGTTCGAGCAGAGCTTCCAGCCGAAGCCCATCCTCGATCGGGTATGCTTTACCGTTTAGCTGAATCGTAGCGCCCATCAGGAGACTTTAATCATGTAAAAAGCCGCTTCCTGATTTCCGGGAAGCGGCCTTAGGCGGAACCCGAACGTTCCGTCACTGGGAGGTCATCAGGCTTTCCCTACGCCGGCATTACCCGGATCAGGTTCATGGGGTCCTCTTTCGAGTTCTCAGTGCGTATTTTCAACGCACACCCCCAGCCTGACTATTAAGTATCAGACTGTGGATAAAATGTCAAAAATCGTTCGCTCGCAAAGCGAAAACGCCGTCACTCTTTTCTGATCGCGATTTAATTTCTCCTTGAAAACGGTAAAATACCATTGCAAGCGAAAGATAAGCCTAACGTCGCGCATTGGTGCCCGCGGGATGAATATAGTTGGGGGAACTGGCTCTTCAATTCTCACTGTCGATCAAGCTGACACAACCGAACTGCGCAGCACGCCCGCGACCATCGCCGAAATCGACCTGGCCGCGTTAGTCGAAAACTACCATGCTCTGCGCACGCTCGCCGGCGGCGCGGAGCCGATGGCTGTGATCAAAGCCGACGCCTATGGTCACGGCGCGATCGAGGTTGCGCGTGCGCTGGTGGCCGAAGGATGCCGTCATCTGGGAGTGGCGCGGATTTGCGAGGCGCGCGACCTGCGACACGCAGGAATAGCGAGTCGAATCTACCTGATGGGCGGGCTGTTCGCGGAGGACGCGACCGAAATAGTAAGTCTCAATCTGACTCCCTTCGTGTTCGACGTCGCTGCGATCGGAATTCTCGATCTCGCGGCGCGCGCGCTGGGGCGCAAGGCCTTCCCGGTTCATCTGAAAATCGATAGCGGCGCCGGACGGCTCGGCGTGACGCTCGACCAACTCGAAACCGCGATCGCGGAATTCCGCCGCGCCGAGTCGCTGACGCTCGAGGGGGTGTGCACGCTGTTGGCAGACGCCGGAAATCCCAGCAGCTCCATCACCAACCGTCAGGTCGCAGCGTTCAAGCACGCGCTCGCACAACTCGAAGCCGCAGGCCTCAAACCTCGCTTCACTCATCTGGCCAATTCCGCTGCCGCCGTGCTGCGCCCGGATCGCGAATGCAATATGTTTCGTCCGGGCCTCTCGCTTTACGGATTGCCGCCGGTGCCGGCGGTTCGCGAACGGGTCGAGCTGAAGCAGGTGATGACCTTCAAAACGCGTGTGCTGCAGACCAAGCGGATGCCTGCCGGAAGTGGCGTCAGCTATGGCCACACGTTCGTTACCTCGCGGCCGAGCGTGATCGGCGTGTTGCCGGTAGGTTATGCCGACGGTTACCGCCGCGGCCTCCAGCATGGAGGCGAAGTGCTGATTCGCGGGCAACGCGCTCCGGTGGTCGGCGCGGTATGCATGGATCTCACGATGGTCGATCTAACCGACGTGGCCGACGTCGCGCCGGGCGACGAAGTAATATTGTGGGGCGGTGTCGGCGAGCACGCAATCAGCGTCAACGATGTCGCACGACTGGTTCAGACTATTCCGTACGAGTTGCTATGTACGGTCGGCAAGCGCGTGCCGCGAATCTATCGGGGCCGGCCATCATGAGCGCAGGCCTGATTAGGATCTCGCGCGCGCTGCTCGGCGCTTCGGATAAGACCGGCCTCGCCGATTTGGCCGCCGCGTTGGAATCTTTCGGCGCCGAACTGCTATCGACCGGCGGCACTCGCGCGGCGCTCGAGCAAGCCGGGCGGCGCGTCAAAGCAGTTGAGGAATTCACCGGCTCGCCCGAGATGCTGAGCGGCCGCGTCAAAACGCTCCATCCGAAGATTCACGGCGGCATTCTCGCGCGCCGCGACGATCCGGCGCATCAGCGCGACATGCGGCAGAATCGGCTCGAGCCAATCGACATGGTGGTGGTCAACTTTTATCCGTTCGAGCAGACCGTCGCCCGCGCCGGTGTGAGCCTCGAAGAAGCGATCGAGAATATCGATATCGGCGGGCCGACCATGGTCCGCGCGGCGGCCAAGAATTACACCGACGTCGCGGTGGTGGTCGACCCTGCCGACTACGTGGCGATAATCAACGAGCTCAAGCAGAATCACGGCGCGCTTTCGCTCGAGACACGATGGCGCCTGGCGCGCAAGGCGTTCGCGCGTGTCACCGCTTACGACTGTGCAATTTCCAATTATCTCGGCGCGATCGATC
>DATJOQ010000367.1:0-2874 GCA_035506935.1 Binataceae bacterium (SeqCode)
GGAGACCAATCCGGAGGACACCCGGATAAAGATCGGCCTGCTCTACTTCGAGCGTGGCGATTTCGAACGCGCGGCGACCGAATTCAATCTGGTGCTCGGTGCCGAACCGAACAACTATCGCGTTCACTATTATCTCGGAACCGCTTACGTCGAATTGAACGAGAACGAGAAGGCGGAATCCGAGCTGTCCAAGATTCCGGAAGATTCCGACCATTACGTCGAGGCCCAGGTTCAGCTCGCCTACTTATACGACAAGGAAAAGAATTACGACCAGGCTGCTGCTGCACTGAAAGCCGCCTTGGTCAAGAAGCCCAAGGATCCCGAGCTGATGGGCTTTTTGGCGGGCGTCTATCGCGAACAGAACAATCTGCCCGCCGCGATCGCGCTGCTCCACGACATGATCAGCATCGATCCCAAGAACGACAAGTATCACTTCACCCTGGGCGCGCTTTACGACGACGACAAGCGCAGGACCGACAGCATCGGCGAGATGCGCCGCGCGATCGAGCTTAATCCCGGCAACGCTCAGGCTTTGAATTATCTCGGCTATACCTACGCCGAGATGGGTACGCATCTCGACGAAGCGGAGAAGTTGATCCGGCGCGCGATCGATATCGAACCGGAAGACGGCTTTTACATCGACAGCCTCGGATGGGTTTACTATCAGCGGGGGCAGTACAAGAAGGCGGTCGAAGAACTGGAACGTGCGGTCGATCTCGCCGGTGACGACCCCACTATCACCGAGCATCTCGCGGACGCCTACAGCAAGATAGGCAAAACCCGCCAGGCTCATCAGCTCTATCAGGACGCGCTCAGCAAGGCCAAGGAGACCGATCAGGTCGAGCGACTCAAGGACAAGCTTCAGGTCTTGCGTGATAATGGCGGGCGCGCGGCGCAGTAACGATCACAATTCCCGCTCGGCATGCTTCGCCTGGATAGCTCCAGCTGCGGCGATGCTGGTTTTCTCGGTCACCGGATGCGCGCTGACACGCCCATCGAACCCTGCAGCATCACCAGCCTCCGCTGACAGCGCCCGCGCGCGCCAGCTTTCAGCCGCGCTGGCCGAACGCAGCCGCGAATTCACCTCCGTGCAAGCCGACGCGGTGATGGAATTTCGCGAGGCCGACCAGCACGTAAAGGCGCGCGAGCAGATCATGGCTCGGCGCCCGGCCGACCTCCGAGTCGAGGCGATGTCGCCGTTCGGACTGGCCCTGGTGGTGGCGGTGAATGATTCCAATCTGCAAATTTTCGACCCTTCGAGCAACACGCTTTATCGCGGCGAAGCCAGCGCCGCGAGCCTTAATCGCTTCGCTCGCATTCCGCTGGCACCCAGGCCCGCAGTGAACCTGCTGATGGGTCTTGCGCCCGAAGGCGAGTCCTTCGATCGCGCGCCTGATTCGGTCAGCGCCGAGGGCGCGATTCTGATCGCCGCTTATAACGGCGCCAACGGATCGGTTACCGAGCTCGGCTTCGAATCGGCGCAACTCGCGCTGGTGCGCGAGCGGTTAAAGGGCGCTATCGATTACGAGGTCCGCTACAGCGATTACCGCGATATTGGCGGAGTCCAGTTCGCGCATCGAATCGAAGCCGATTTCCCAGCCTCGCATACGCACGTCAATTTCACTTTCCAGCATGCGATCATCAACGGCGCTATCGCCGATTCGCTGTTCGCGCTAAAGCCCGGACCGCAAACCAAGCAAATCGATCTCGACCACGCCCGGATTTCCTCCGCCGTCGCGCCTGCTCATGGATAGACCTCGCAGCGTAATAATGCGCGGCGCGACTATCGCGCTGTCGATCGCGGCAATCTTGCTGCCAGCTTGCCATATTCGGCGCCCGTCAAACGATCACGCGCAGCAGCAGATGCTCTACTCGGCCACGATCAGCGATCCCAAGACCTTCAATCCGGTGCTGGTGACCGACGCCGGCTCCGCTGGCGTCACCGGCAACTTGTTCGAAGGATTGGTCAGGTTGAATCCCGTTACGACGCTGCCCGAACCGGGCCTCGCCGAGAGTTGGGAGATTGGCGACGGCGGCCGCACGATCACCTTTCATTTGCGCCACGGCGTGAAATGGTTCGACGGCGAGCCGTTCACCTCGCACGACGTGGTATTCACGCTGCGCACCATCTACGATCCGCGCGTACCCAACAGCGAGCGCTCGATTCTTACAATCGAAGGCAAGCCGATAACAGTCGAAGCGCCCGACGCGAACACCGTGAAGATGACGATGCCGCGGCCGTTCGCGCCGCTGCTCTACTCCATCGGATTCGACATCCTGCCCGCGCACATCATGGAGAAAGTTCTCGACTCCGGCCAATTCAACCGAACCTGGGGTATCGATACGCCGCCCGACAAGATAATCGGGCTCGGGCCGTATCGGCTGGTGCGCTACGTGCCGGCACAATTCATCGAATTCGAACGCAATCCCGACTACTGGATGAAGGATGAGAAAGGCGGCCAGCTTCCCAAACTTAAAGGCCAGGTCCTGCTGATCGTGCAGGACCAGAACGCGGCGTACCTGCGGTTCCTCTCCGGCCAGACCGACGTCCACTCGCCGCGCCCGGAAGAAGTGCTCGACTTGAGGAGCAAAGCTGCCACCCTCAAGATCACGCTCAAGGATATCGGAATCGATACCGGCTCGCTGTTCTTCGCCTACAATCGTAATCCGCGTCATTACGTCCGCAACGGCGTCACCGATCCAAAGCTCAACTGGTTCACCGATCTCAATTTTCTGCGCGCGCTGGCGCATCTGATCGACAAGCGCTCGATGGTCGATCTGTGCTTTCACGGCCTGGGCGAGCCCGCGGTCAGCGACATTTCACCCGCCAACAAGATTTTTCATAACCCCGATCTCAAGGATTACGACTACGAT
>DATJOQ010000368.1:0-3196 GCA_035506935.1 Binataceae bacterium (SeqCode)
TGGCGATCGACGCGCGAGTTAAGCGGCTTCTTGGAATCGTTGATATGAAACGCGACCAGCCGATCGAGCCCGATATACCGATCGAGCTCGCTGAATGCGCGATCGTAATCCTCCTCGGTTCGCAGATCGTAGCCCGAGGCAAAAGCGTGCTGAGTATCGAAGCACAACCGCAGCCGATCGTTCTCCTTGACGCTGTCGAAAATCCGTCCCATCTGCTCGAAGCCGCATCCGAGATTGCTGCCCTGGCCGGCGGTGATCTCCAGCGCGATCCGCACCTTGAAGCCGCGAGAGGTCTCGTGCACCTGGTCGATCGAACGCGCGATGGTCTTGATCCCAATCTCCTCGCCGGCGCCGACGTGAGAGCCCGGATGCGAGATCAGAAACGGCACGCCCAGCAGTTCGCATCGCTCGAATTCGTCGATCATTCCTGCAACCGAGCGCGAGCGCAGCTTTTCGTCCGGCGCGCCGAGATTGAGAAGATAGGAATCATGCGCGACCACCGTTTCGATACCGGTTTCGGCGATATTGCGCTTGAAGGTCGCGACTTCCTCGGGGCTGTAGGGTTTGGAGGCCCATTGGCGCGACGATTTGGTAAAAATCTGAACGCAATCGCAGTCGACTTTTTTCGCGCGGATCAGCGCCTCGCCCACGCCGCCCGCGATTGACATATGCGCGCCCAGCAAAGGGCGCCTAGCGTTCTTAGTCGTAGCCGTCATTGTTGGAGCCCGCGCCGATCACGAGGTGCACGAATCGGATCTTATATGATGACAGCGCAAAAGCGAGGCGGCGTGCAACGTGTGGCGCGTATTGTTCACCAATGAATGTCACCGAACGCCGCTTGCGGCGCCTCACTCGGCACGGCTATTTGTTTCGGTATGCGACGTTTGGGGATTTTTATATGCCTGGCCTACGCGGTGCTGAGCGCGGGATGCACTCGAGCGCTGATAAAGGAGCCGCCCGACGTTACCGTCTCCGAGATGCAACCTTCAGGACGCGCGGCCAAGCCTCCGAATTGCACGATGCCCGTGCTGGACACCGATCCAACAGCGGGCTATCGAAAGGTTGCGATTATCGATGCGCGTGCGGTTCCCGGCACCGAGGAGAAGGAGATGTTGCCGGCAGTAGTCCGCAAAGCTTGCGAGACCGGCGCCGACGCGCTGGTTATCGTCACCAGCAAAGCGCAACATTCGGAAACTCCGGAAGGATTGGTCGCAGGCGGTGAGACGGGTTATTACGTCTCGGCGGTAGCGATCGTCTACGACAACAACGCTGAATCACCAGCATCGCCGCCACACAATCCTTAGCTATAAGATCCTGATGAGGCAGCCCGTTTCGAGAGCGACGTGGCCAAACAAACTATAAAATCAGTGGGTATGATCGTGCGGCGCGATCGTACTGAGGCGCTCGCGATCGCCGTCTCGTTGTCGCAATGGCTCCGTTCACAGGGCGTGACGATGCTGGCCGAACCGGAAGCTGCCGCGGCGCTCGAAGCCGCTTCGATGAGCAAGGGCGAGATCGCGCGGGACGCCGACCTTATCGTGGTGCTCGGCGGCGACGGCACCTTGTTGAGCATGGCGCGCTTCATGGAAGGACGCGAAACCCCGATCCTTGGCGTGAATCTCGGCGGGCTCGGTTTCTTGACCGAAGCCACCACCGACGAGGCACAGGAGTCGATTGCGAGAGTGTTGGCCGGCGAATATGAGGTCGATCGCAGAATCACGCTCGAAGCAGTAGTCCAGCGAACGCTCGAAGATGGCACCACGCGGATCAGCGAAAAATTTCGCGCGCTCAATGACGTAGTGATCAACAAACGTCCAGTGGGGCGGATGCTCGATCTGGAAGTGACCGCAGACCGTCAGCACTTCTGCTCCTATCGCGCCGACGGTTTGATTGTGGCAACACCGACGGGATCCACCGGCTATGCGCTCTCGGCCGGAGGGCCGATCGTGTATCCAACGCTCGAGGTTATCGTGCTCGCGCCGATATGCCCGCATACGCTCAGTAATCGCCCCGTGCTGTTGCCAGATTCGTTCGAGTTGGAAGTGCGCGTGAAGGCTCCCGACCACGACGCCACCCTGATTCTGGACGGCCAGGAAGGCGCGCTCGTGGGCGCCGCAGACACGGCCATCATCCGCAAGTGCAAGAACGCGGTCGCCCTGGTTCGCTCGCCGCATTCGTATTTCGAGATCTGGCGCGACAAACTGCGCTGGGGCTAACCGGTCACCTACCGCGATGCTGGTTGAACTGCGCATCCGAAGCTTCGCCATCATCGACGAGATTGCGCTCGAATTCGGCTCGGGCCTGAACGTGCTCTCTGGAGAAACCGGCGCCGGCAAGACCATCGTCATGAACGCGCTCGGCCTGCTGATCGGCGGTCGCGCATCGCCGGAAATGATCCGCCCCGACAAGAAGGACGCGCTAGTCGAGGGGATGTTCGAGCTTGAGGGCGAGTCTGCGGCGCCCGAAATTGTGCAGGCATTCAATGATGCAGCCCCTCGGGACATCCTGATCAAACGGATAATTGCCGAGGGCGGGCGCTCGCGAGTGTTGATAAACGACGAGTTGGCAACCGTGCAGAGCCTTTCACGGCTCGGCGCGAATCTCGTTCAGGTCTACGGCCAGCATGAGCAACAATCATTGCTGCGGACCGAGACTCACCTGACCATTCTCGATCGGTACGCCGGTGTTGAGAGTGCGCTGGAGGAATACCGCGAGTCGTTCCAACACGCACACGAACTTTATCAGCGCTTGGCTGAGCTCGAGCGCCGCCGGCGCGAGCGCGATAACCTGCTCGAACTGGCCCGCTTTCGCGTGAGCGAACTCGAGCGCGCCGCCCTAATCGCTGGCGAAGATGAGGAACTGACCGCTACCCGAACCGTTCTGGCAAGCGCCGCCAAGCTCGCCGCCGCGGCGCACGACGCCGAGCAGATTCTCTATGGCGTTGAGGGCTCGGCGATTGATTCGATCGCAAAAGCGCAGGCTCGTCTGAGCGAGGCGGCGGCGCTCGATCCCGCGCTCGGCCAGCGCCTCGAGCTGATCGTTTCGGCGCGCGCGAATCTGGAGGAAGCCGCAAGGATGCTCGCCAGCTATGCGCAGCAGATCGAGTCTGACCCGGCGCGGCTGGAGCAGATCGACGATCGTCTGCAAGAAATTCAACGCCTCAAGCGCAAGTATGGCGGCAGTATCGAGAGCGCAC
>DATJOQ010000369.1:0-2746 GCA_035506935.1 Binataceae bacterium (SeqCode)
TGAGTCTGAACCGTCGCTGAATCTCTGAAAATTCGTTCGAGAGGGTTGCCGACCCGTATCGCGCTGCTGCCGGCGCCCCGAAAACAGCTTTCGACACATTCGTGACTGAGCTTTGTCAACTCGTCGAGCAACAGCAGATCGCGCCTGATCTCCAGGTCAGTCACCGGCGGCCCTGAATCGAGCCTCGGGACGCGCGCCTCTTGCCGGCGGATGATCTCGTTCATGCCGGCACGGACCGATTCAAGTTTCGCCACCGCTCGTCCGAGACACGCCTGCGTGCGTCTGGTTTCCCGAAGCGGTATGAAAGGTGGCTGGCGCAGCCGTTTACCACTCATCAGATCGACAAATGCGTCGATCGCGGCTTGCGCGAGGCCTACAGCGATCGCCGCAAGCTCGACATAAACGATCGGCAGCAGCGGCAGACGGAAAAGCGGATTGGCGTGCACACCATGGCCTGGCGCCGTGAAGCGATGGGTCAGGGTCGAAAAAGACAAAGTCCGCTGCTCCGGCACGAACAGCTGTTCGACGATCGCCTGCTTGGAACCCGAAGCGCGCATCCCCATCACAAACCAGTTGTCGTGCACCCGGTAATCCGCGTTTGGCAAAAGCGCCATGATTATGTCGGCGGGCGGCGCATCGGGCAGTTCGCCGGGCACCATGCAGATAACTCCCAGCCAGTTACTGACATCGCAGCCCGAGGTGTAGTCCCATCGCCCGTCTATAATCCAGCCGCCGTCCACCCGCTTGGCGAGCCCGACGCCACCGATTTGGATCGGCGCGCGAACGTCACCGTCCGGACTGAAAATCTCCGCCTGCCCCTGCTCGGGAAGCTGCGCGATCCACCAGTTATGCGCGACATTGAAGCTGACGACCCATCCGGTCGATCCGTCGCCGCGGGTAATCTCGGAAATTACTTCCGCGTAGGTCGAGAGATCGAATTCATAGCCTCCAAAGCGCCGGGGTTGCAGGATGCGATAGATGCCCGCCGCCTGGATTCGTGCATTTACCTCGTCGCTGATACGACGCGCCTGCTCCATCGCGAGGGCCTGTTCGCGCAGCCACGGAACGAGATCGCGCGCCCGCTGGATAACCTGAGCGGGAGTCAGATTGGGCTCCGGTGGTATAATAGTGCAGTTCTCGAACCCGTCGCGTGATCCCTTCGCACTAACCTGATCCATGGATTGCACTTTCCGATAACCGTCGGTCCGGATCAATCACACTGAATCCAAGCGGAAGCTTCGCTAAAACTTCGGACACCACTTAAGCACGCCCTTCTGGAAGCTCGGGCGCTCCCGGATCGCATCTGCCCAGGCGCTGACCCGCGGAAACTTGTCGAACGAATAATTTGCCCCGATAAGCGTAAAATGGAGCGGCACCCAGGCAATGTCGGCCAGCGAAAAATCGTTACCCACGATCCATCGATGGGCGCTTAGCGCATCTTCGACTTTCTGGAAGCTCTCGTCGAGTATCTTTCGGGCCTGCGTGACCTCCTCCGCCGAGAAGCCCTCCGCGCTGGCGCTCTTCTGATGAAAGGCGAGCAGGTCCTGGTTGGTCTGAAGCTTCCGGTACTGCTTCATCGCCTCATCCGACATTTGCAACTTACCGCGCATCTTGTTGTGATAAATCGTGGTTTTGACCCCGCGGACGTGGATACCGGTAGCGAGCTTAAGCCAGGCATGGATCTCAGCATTGACGGCCGGGTCTTTCGAGCGTAGCGGCGGATCGGGAAATCGTTCATCGAGATATTCAGTGATGTCGTCGGACTCGATGATCACGACGCCATCGTGCACCAGGGTGGGGACCACTCCGTTCGGATTGATTCCGAAGTACTCCGGCGTGTGAGTTTCTGCCTTGGTAAGCTCAAGGTGATGGCTAACCCAGGGCAAGTTTTTTTCCTCGAGCACCATGCGCGGGCGCATCGAGCAGTTGGAAATCGCCGAATGATAAAGATGGAGCCCTTTCAGCTCGGTGACCGATTGGTTGGTCGGCGTAATGATGCCCATTTGTATGCTCCTCAACGCGCTTTGGGTTCTCGAAAAAGCTCGGCCAGCTTGTTCGCGGTCGAGAGTCCTGATACCTAGTTTATATAGACCGGTCAGTCAAGAGTTATGAAGAAACAGAATGCCAACGCTCGCGAGCGGCTGGTCCAGACCACCGGCAAGCTTTTGCGGGCTCAGGGTTATTACGCCACGGGACTCGACGAGGTCCTGAGCCGCAGCAGTACGCCGAAGGGTTCTCTCTATCATTATTTTCCGGGCGGCAAACGTCAGTTAGCCGACGCCGCCGTGCGTTACATGACCGACCGAATGGCCAAGACGCTGGCCGATGTTTTGCGCTCTACTACCGACCCGGCCAAGGCGCTGCAGCGCTTCCTGGATGGCAGAGCCGAGGATTTGGCCGCCTCCAGCTTCACGAGCGGTTGTCCGATTGCAACCGTCACGCTTGAGACCGCGAGCGACGATGCCGATTTGTGCAACGCCTGCAGCGAAGGGTTTGAGAAGTTGACGCAAATTTTTATCGATCATCTGGTGACCGCAGGAATTAGTTCGGAACGTGCGAAACCGATGGCGACCTTGTTCATCGCGTCGTGGGAAGGTGGGCTGATCCTGAGCCGCGCTCGTCAAGATGTTGAACCGCTCAAAGCGGTTTCAAGAGAGCTGGCTAATTTGATGAACGCCGTGGTCAAGGATGCCAAGCGCGGCGCTCGTTCCTTGCCGATTAAGGCGCGCCGAAAGAATTGATAAAA
>DATJOQ010000370.1:0-4676 GCA_035506935.1 Binataceae bacterium (SeqCode)
CGGAAATCACCGCGCGGATGATCATGCCGAGGCTGATACCCCAGATGGTCCAGATCGAGCCGACGATATCGCGCCGTGGACCGGGGCCGCTGAACGCAATCACGAACGCGGTCGCTCCAACCGCGAGATAGGACAGCTCGCCGCCGCCCTCGCCGATGTAGGTGATGATCAAAACGCCGAGAAACATCGCCGCGATGTACGGCGGGAGGGTGGTGAAATTCGGCGCCAATACGATCGTCGCGAGGGTCGCAAAGATAAGAGCGCCGGAAGCACCGATAGCTCGCGTGGTGAACTTCTTCGCGGTTGCGCCGTGGCTCGGAGGGCCACCAATCATCAATAACCACAGCGCGGCGCGCAACGCTGCGTTGTTGTCGAACAGTCCGGCCACGAACGCGATCGTCATCGCGACCGTATGGCGTATGGAAAAGCGCACGAGGAATTTGTTCAAACGAAAAGCGTGTGTTGCGTAGATGCGTGCCGGCTCTGACTGCGATTGATTGGGCAGTTCTGAGGGATCTATCGCCAGCAGCGACGCCATCTCCGTCAGATGATGAACAAAATCGGCGCTCGCGCGGGCCTCGACCGTGGCATCGCCGGACCGAACCAACCCAGCGATGCGCGCGTGGAAAGCTTCGAGCGATCCCTTGACCGCCTCCCTTTCCTCCAGCGGGCGGCCGATTTCAACGATATATTCTTCGAGCGCGGCGCCTAGCGCGGTGGACGTTTCGACCAGGTCGAGCTTCACCCGATCTTCGCACGCAGCGCCAGCTTGAGTGCAGGCCACTTCGCAAAGCCGCTCGATAGCGTTATGGATACGCTCGGCGACCATCACCACCGCCAGCAGCTCGCCCGCTTCGCGCGTGCTTTTGACCTGGCGGGTGGCCGGATGGAGCAGTGCAAGATGGTAGGCGAGCTTGGATGCGACGCCGCGATCATCAGCAGGGGATGCGTCGCCGACGAAGATCGCGCTCAGCAGGATAAGTCTGCGGCACGATCGCTCGAGCGTGCTGCTCAGCGAACGTCTCAGCACCGACGCCGCAGGTTCCGGCCAGATGAGATTATTGAACAGCCACAGCAGCGCAACCGCGATTGCCACGCCAGCGAACATTTGCGCGCTGTCCCATCCGAGCGTGCGATGGTCGAACAGCACGAGGTAGAAGGCGCTGACCACCGGAATCTGAACCCACAGCCATAGCCGGCCGAATTTCGGAATCCCGTAGATGAGATAAGTGGTGATCGCGCAAAACGCGATAAACACAGACATGAGCAGGACCGGATTATCGACCAGCGCGCCAACCGCGCTCAGCGCCACCATCTGCATCGCGGCTGCCGCGATCAAAAAGGTGACACCTGTCCCGAGGCTGAACGCGAACTCGGGCGCGGCGAAGTTGACGATCAGCGTGAGCCCGAGCGGATTCGCGACCTGCAGCGACGCCATCACGCCCGCGCCCATCGCGGTAACGAACCCCACGCGCGCCGCGCGCCGCCATCGATTCGGGAAGGGCGCGAGCTCGGCTGCCCATGAGCGGAGAATCGCGCGAATCGACCTGTATTGCGCCGGCTCCTCGGCTTCTGTCGCCGACCAGACTTTGCCCATCGACGCCATTGTTCATTGACCGGGCGAAGCACGCTGGACGGCGCACGCTTTTTTGAACAGGTTAGGAATCGCTTGATCCTGTAACTGCAAAACTAGCTCGCGTGGTGGAGTCGCTATGCATTGTTATTCGAACGATGGCCGGAGACCAGAACCGCGATCAACGGTTTTGACCAGGCCTCGGACCCTGGTCTGGCTGAGCGCCCTGGCGTCGTTCGCGATCGCCGGATGCTCACAACACGCCGACGAGCTGGAGTTGAATCCCGCCGCCTTTGCGCCGCCGGCGGTTGAGCGCGAATGGGCCCCCGCGCGCGGCGCCGGCGCGCTTATCGGTTCAGCGGCAGAGGCCGCCGCGCTCTCGGATATGCCCGCATCCGAGCAGCATCGCAGAGTGGGACTGCCGGAGCTCATCAGCTTCGCTCTGGCCAACAATCCTGAAACCCGTGGGACTTGGGAATCGGCCGAGGCTGCGGCGGCTGCGGCCGCCAAGGCGCGCGCGCCATACTATCCGACGATTAGCGCCGGGAGTGACGATGGATATCAGCGGCTGATCGATTTGGTTCCGAAGCATTGGGGCACGCTCAAAACCTGGCAAAGCCGTAATCTGCTGGCGCTGAATTACGACCTGATCGATTTTGGCCGCGGTCCGCAAGCGGCCTCCGCACTGAATCAGATGGTCGCGGCGAACCTGCTGTTCAATCGCCGCATTCAGGAAGTGGTTTTCAACGTTGAGCGAAGTTTCTATCAGCTCGCTGCGCAACGCGCCAACGTGGCGGCGGCGCAGGCAACGGTGAAACTCGCAACCACCGATCGCACGAACGCCGAGCGCCGACAGCATAACGGGCTCGCCACTCAGCCCGACGTATTGCTCGCACGTCAACGCGAGGCGCAGGCCGAGTACGATTTGGAGAACGCCCGCCTCGGCGTGAGTTTCGCCCAGGCCGATCTGGCGGTCGCGCTCGGCGTGCGTGCCGATCGCGCGCCGGAGGTCGAAGAGCTCGGCGATCAACCGCTGCCGAAATCGCTTGACGCGCACGTCGAGCAGCTGATCGAGGCCGCGATGCGTGAGCGACCCGATTTGGCGGCGAAGGTGTCAGTTCTGCGGGCGCGGCAAGCCGACGTCGAGCTGGCGCGCGCGTCGTTCTATCCGACGGTCGCGCTCACGAGCTTCTACGGAGAGCAGGCATTTTCGTATCGCTTGTCGCTTCCCAAGACCCCGACCTTCAACGCGGCCGGGCCCGAGTACGGTGCCGGCCTCACTCTTAAATGGGACGTGTTCACCGGATTTTCGCGCAACAACTCGGTCAAGCAGGCCCGGGCGGAGCGCGACGCGGCGAGCGCGGAGCTGAAAAGTGCGGAGCTCGACGTGGCGGCGAACGTCTGGCGCGCCTACTTCAGCTACCTCACCGCGCGGCGCAAATACGATTACGCTCAGGCGCTGCTGACGGCGTCGCGCTCATCGTACAACTCGAACCTAAAGTCATATGGCCACGGACTCGCCACCATAATCGACCTGCTGTCCGCCGAGCGTGAACTGGCCGCGGCACGCTTCACGATCATTCAAAGCAAGGCGGAGCTGTTGATCTCAACCGCGGCGGTTTCATTCGCGACCGGCGCGATTCCGCCCGAGGCGGCTCCTACTGCGAACCCTTGATCGTCACCACCGCGGTCTCGCCCATGCGAAACGGAAAATCCGGATCGCGATTCTCGAGCGTGATACGCACCGGGAAGCGTTGCGCGAGCCGTACCCAATTCAGCGTCGGTTCGACGCGCGGCAGACCTTCAACGCTGGCGCCGTTGTCCTGAAACAGTGCCCATCCGACGCCCTCGACACGTCCGCGGAATCTCACGTTGGGATAACCGAGCAGAAAAACCTCGGCCGTCATTCCGGGCCGAATGCGCGCGAGAAAGGTCTCGCGAAAATTCGCCATCACGTACCAATTGCGATCGTCGACCAGGCTCACCACCTGCCTGCCTTCGTTCGCGTATTGGCCAACCGCGATATTCAGATTGGTCACGTAGCCGTCGAACGGTGCGTGGACGTAGCAATACTCGACGTTGAGCCTGGCTTTGTAAGCCGCGGCCTCGGCGGCTTTGCGGCGCGCGTTGATATCGCCGTACTTGCCGAGCTCGCTGGTCGCGCGAGCCACTTCGCTGCGGGCATTCTCGACCGCGGCTTTGGAGGCGGCCAATTTACTGCGCGCGCTGGAAACGTCATTGGCGGTAACGAAATTGTCGGGAAGCAGCGGAACCACGCGCTCGAGATATTGTTTATCGTAGTCACGGTCAGCCTCGAGCTGCGCGGTGCGCGCTTTGGCTGCGACGATCGAGCTGTCCAGCGCTTTGATCTGGAGATTAGTCAGGTCGAGGTTGGCCTCGGCCGAATCCAGCTCGGCCTGATAAGGGCGCGGATCGACCACGAACAGAAGGTCGCCGCGCTTTACGTGCTGATTGTCGCGAATCAGGAGCTGGACGATCGGACCGCTGATATGAGGCGCGATACCAACGGTGTCGGCGCGCACGTAGGCGTCGTCGGTCTGCGGAAATAATAGATAGATGCGAGTCACGTATACCGCGAGCACGATGGTCGCGCCGTACACCGCGGCGGCCAAAACCGCTCCCGCGATCCGCACGCCCCAGCCGGCGCGTTTGTGGATCCGCTCTGGCGCCATCGCAACTAAATCCGGTTGAAGAATATCACCCACAAGATCATAGCGAACATCGCGATCAGGCTGGGATAGAAAATTGCGAGTGGGCCGAGATGAGGTTCAAGGCGGGTGACGGCCAGCAGGGGCCGGATGAACGCGGTGAGAATCGCGCCAGCTATCAGGCACAGCAACCAGCTCGGGAAATTCGCCCCCGCGATCGTGATGATCGGATCGCAGCCGGCGAACGCGAGGATCGATAGAATGATTACTGGCGCCAACCGCGCCGACTCGACCGAAGCCCGCCCACTCACAGGGCAGTTCTTACACCAAATGGTGACGGCGTTATACAGTATCCCGGGGCGCAGGGGATGGCGCCTTGGATTTCAGCCGCGCCAGAGAATAAATGGAACCGTCGGTGAATATCGTTGTGCTTG
>DATJOQ010000371.1:0-3017 GCA_035506935.1 Binataceae bacterium (SeqCode)
ATTCCGCAACTGCATCTGCGCGACGTTGCGACAGCTTAAGGTTATAGGCATCCGAGCCGCGCGAGTCGCAATATCCATTCACATCGACTCGTATATTCGGATGCGCTTTCAGGATGCTAGCCGCTTCGTCCAGAATCGGCATCGCATCGGGTCTTATATTCGCGCGATTGAAATCAAAATGGACGCCGCGCAGTACAATCCTTTCTGCAGGCGCTGGTGCCGGCGCGGGAGGAGGCGGTGGCGGTGGGGGCGCCTGTGCGACAACCACCGGAGGCGGCGGTGGCGCCGGATGATATGTCATCGCTGCGATTACTCCGCCCGCAATCGCGCCAAGACCTACGCCGGCCGGACACCCAATCTCGAAGGCCTTGTCGCGCGCTGACGAGGTGTGATCGCTTGTATAGCCCCAAGCCGCTGCCGCGCCACATCCCATCGCACCGCCGGCCAGCGCGCCTAATGACGCTCCGGCGATGATAGCGTTCGTCCTGTCATTCGATACCGAGCTACACCCCGGGAGAACTAAGGAAACCAATAACGCTATAGTCAAAAATCTCCGAGACATATATCTCCTCTTTCGTCGCGCGAAATTCTTCGTCCGGCGAGTTTTGCGAGCTTCGGCTAAATTCAACGGGAGAAAAGGACCATCTTGTTGAGATAAGGCGGTTTGGCCTCGGTAAACAGATCGCAGCACTAGGGCGGCCACAAATAGCCGCTCTAACGAGCTAGATACTGTTTGAGCTACAGAGCTCTATACTCAGTTTGTAAAATCTGCTGATAACAGCAGTTAAGAATGCTGTGCGACGCTGTATGAGTATGGACGTGAAATTGAGACTATAGCAACGAATTACTTGTCGTCGTACCGAAATGATTATTTCAAATCATTCTGCTAGTGCTTTCTGCCTCACTTGAATAGATAGCATGGCGAGACGGCGAAGGTAGTCTGCATCAAAAGAGGCTACTTTGAATCAGAGTAACGGCTCTTGAGGAAGTGTAGCGAAAGAGGCTGATGTGGACGTTAAATCCGTTAGCCGCCCGACGGATGCTCCGCTGGTGCCGAGCCGGCTTTGGAACCGCGTCGTAACAGCATCGCCGACAGCACGGCGATCGCAGTCCCGATCAATAGCAACACCACCACGAACCACAAGTAAGTTTCTATTTCGGTGCCTATCACCGCCGCCAGCGCCAGGAACCCGCTGACCCAGTAAAAACTGCTGTCGAAGTGAACCCCCGCCAGGAAGCAAGTCACGGCCAGCAGCAGAATGATTGTCAGAGCAACGGCGTCGGTCGCCATCTGGCCGCGCGTGTGTTGCAGAAACAGGATCTTCACGGCGATTATCGGTCCGAGCCAATGGAGTCCCTGGCGCAGCAGGATCCGCCACAGCGCAATCTCATAAGCCTTCCCGCCGGCCAGTTCGTGAGCCAGGCACGCCAGCCCGAAAATCGGAAACAGCGCGCACCAGTAGTAGCGAGCCTTTTCACTGGAATAGTTCGACAGGAAAAGCCCGATCATCACCATCACGCCGAGCGCTCCAACCACCAGCAGGCGTCGCACCAATATCGATTCGAGCCGGCTCGCCGACGCGATGAGGCCTCCAAGAAAGCTCGATGATGCGGGAGGGCCTTGCGGCGCGGAGGAAGCTGCAGTTTGCTGCGAAAGCTTCGCGGTTGGAGCGTCGGTTTGAGGCGGTTCAAATTCGTTCGGATTCATAAGTGACCTAATTTTTAACAAGACACGCTGGCTTCGGCGACCCCATTAGAGGGCAATTGCAGAGATCGATCGGTTGGATTCGCTAAATCAAAGCGATGCGTGCGATACTGCGCAAGTAGGTATCGGCAACATCATGACCAATCCGAACACCAAATGGCCCAACGGATCGCGCGGCGCGATCTCGGTGACGTTCGACAATCTGGGCGAGGCCGCCGAATTGGAACTGGGAATGTGGGACACGAACCGGCCGATCGGCAGCCATCGCTCGGTGACGGCCGTGCTTCCCGAGACGCTTCGCCTGCTCGATCGCATCGGAATCACGGCGACGTTTTTCGTCGAAGCGTGGAACGTCGATATATATCCCGACGCGATCAAAAGAATTTCTTCTGCCGGCCACGAGGTGGGATTCCACGGTTGGCGGCACGAGAACTGGGGCAACCTGGACGAGTCGACCGAGAGTTCGCTCTTCCGCCGCGGCAAGGAGGCGATGCGCCAGTTGGGCGTCGAACCGGTTGGCTTTCGCCCACCGGGCGGTAAGCTAAACAGGACAACATTGAACCTGATGAAGGAGAGCGGTTTCGAATACTGCTCTCCGGCCGGCATCGATCCCGCAGACGTCCGCGGTATCGCTATCCTGCCATTCGCGTGGCAATGGATAGACGCCTACTACTATTTCGAGCCGTTCGCGGAGATGCGCAAACAGCGCGGCGACAGCGAGTCCGTCCTGCCGCCGTCACGCCTGCGCGAAGAGATGATTCGATGCGTCGACGGGCTGGTGTCGCGCGCCGGTTACACCGCGATACTGTTTCATCATTTTCTTGAGGATGACCCCGAGCGATTCGCCGCGATGTCCGAGGTGCTGGAATACGTAAAGCAGGCGGATAAGCTCTGGTGCGCTCCATGCCGCGAGGTCGCCGATTGGATATTGTCCAAGCCGAACGACTTCGCCGGTGATCCTGGCTTCGATACCACGGGCTGGCACTAAGGAAGCGCAGAGGCGAGCTCGCCGAATGCGGCGAGGCTCGCCCCTGATGTCATTTGCGACTGCGGTCCTAACCTTTGGATTCGGGCTCGATCTTGACAGCAACCGCTCGTTCGACAGTTACTACAAGCTCGTCGCCGACTTTCAGCCGCTTTAGATTTCTCGGATCTCTCGCCTTCACTCTTTCATCGGTTCCGTCCGGAGCCTTCAGGGTCACGATGCCGTCCGCGAGGTCGAGAGCCTCAACCGTGAGCAGGACTTTAATCTTCTGTTCAACCACTCCGCCCGGGATACTGCCCGGCTTTGCGGTTGATATGCCCTCTTTCA
>DATJOQ010000372.1:0-4591 GCA_035506935.1 Binataceae bacterium (SeqCode)
TGGCTCTGCTGTCAGAGGTTTTGAATTTCGACTTCGCCTCGAAACCACCGGATGAGCCCTTCAACCAGGATGAGCTCGCTTCGATCAGCGGCCTCCAAGCCACACGCGATCGGGTAATTCGGGTAAGCGGCAAGCCAAATCCCACGATCAACGACTTTGTAAAATTCAGCGGTCGTGGAACCATCCGAGAATTTCCCGTCTTCGTTGGAACCGGTAAGGAAGTGGCGGACCAACTCGAGCAATGGTTCACCGATGCATGCGATGGATTCGTCCTATCTGCGACGCACCTGCCCGGCAGCTATGAAGATTTTGTGCGGCTGGTAGTGCCCGAGCTACAACGACGCGGTCTTCACAAGAAAGAGTATCGCGGCCTCACGCTGAGAGAGAATCTTGGACTGCCGCGGCCCGCGATTGGCTCAAGGCCGTACGCTCCGCGAACCTCATAACCGATCGCAACTTAGAGTCGCTGTCCGGCAACATACACCGAGACTAAGCGGGAACCACCATACCCATGCTAGATCTCATTGGTGCTAGCTATGTGACCCAGCCATCCTGCGCTCGGCTTGAGGATCCGGCGCTGCGTTTTGCGGTCGACCGCGACTAAGCCGAACTTTGGCGCGTAACCAAATAACCATTCGAAGTTGTCGAGCATCGACCAGTAGATGTATCCGCGCACGTCAATCCCGTCGCTGAGGCACCGCGCAAGTCCGGCCAACGCGCGCTCCACGTACGCGATCCTCTTGGAGTCGTCTTCAGTGGCGATACCGTTTTCGGTGACGATCACGGGCACCTGCGCCTTTGCACTCGCGTATCGGATAACCGCTTCGAGACCCTCCGGCCAGAATTCGTAGCCCATCTGCGTGAACTCCGCGCCGGGTGCTGAATACAGCAGACCACTCGGGCCAACGCGCTGAGCTGTATAGTATTGAACGCCGACGAAGTCATCGGCGCGCGCTTCCTGCAGAAAAATGTCTTCGGCCTCGAAACGTAGACGGTGAAGTATCTCTTCTCCGCCTGCTACTGCCTGGAAGTCTCTAAGTGCGAGCGTCATGCCGACCGGGAATTTTCCACGGCCTGCGCGGAGTGCCTGCGCACCTAGCCGGTGAGCCTCGATCAGGACATCGCGCGATCGGCTGCGAACGCAAAAGGGGAAGCTCGAAAAATTCTCGGCATCGGTACCCAGGGCCTTGGCTGCCGCAACTCGCCATCGGGCGGACACGATCGCCTCATCGCTCTGAAGAAGCCCCTGCTGCTGGAGAAGAATACCCAGATTGAGTTCGTTCACAGTGCAAGCGACGTCAATCAGATCTCCCAGATGTTCTACGGCCCGCTCGCAGTAGCGAGCGAACAGCTTGGCGGTCTCGGACGCTTCCCATCCTCCGCGCGCCGCGATCCATCGCGGCGAGGTGAAATGATGCATGGTAAGCACTGTCTTAAGACCGTGTTCATGACAGGCCGCGAGCATCCGGCGATAGTGCTCGAGTTGCGCGAGCGAGAACTCGCCCTCCTCGGACTCGACTCGCGCCCATTCGATCGAGAAGCGGTAGGAGTTGAAGCCTAGCGCCGCGAGCAGCGCGATATCTTCAGCGTAGCGGTGATAATGATCGCACGCGTCGCCCGACGGTTCCGCGTAGATCGTGCCTTCCACATGTTCGAGCAGCCACGAGTCGCAATTCGTGTTGCCGCCCTCTACCTGATGCGCCGCAGCCGCCGCACCCCAAAGAAATCCGTGAGGGAATCTCATCGTCGAAGGCTTGCCCACGCTCTAGTGTCAGGCTCGCGCCTGCGATGCATAGGTATGCCATTCGTGGGACGGCGCTGCGATCAGACGCTCGAGTATCCCTGGAATCTCGAACACCGCCTGATTACCCAGCGCGGCGACCCTGTTGCGAAAGCGGGCCAGATGCTCAACATCGAGCATTGGGGCGATACCTTTCCCGATCTCGGAAAACGAGCGAAGTACTATACCGAGCCGTTTCTGAAGTATCCATTTGGTGTTGTAGCGCTCCTGAACCATCGTGGAAGCGCTACTCTCGACGATCACCGGCAATCCCATAACCAGCGCTTCGCTGATACTTCCTGGTCCAGGCTTGCCGATAAAGAAATCGGCAAGTTTCATGAAGCGAGGCACATCAGAAACGAAGCCTTCCACGTGACACGGGAAAGGCAACTTCATCGCGGTGAGGCGCTCGCGTAGCTGCTGATTACGTCCGCAGAGGAAGATAAGCTGAGTCTTGAGTCCCGCATCGGCAACCCTTTTCGCAATCGTCACCATCCGGCGTGACCCGAAGCCACCGAACATCACCAGCCCGGTGGGCAGATCCGCGCGCAGGCCAAGCCGGCGCCGCTCCTGTTCGCGACAGGTGTTCGATGTTTCATAGAATTCAGGTCGCACGATCATGCCCGAAGTTCGCAAGACGCGTTGGGGCGGAAGGCCGATTGCGAGCGCCTGCTTGGCGGCGACGGCGGTGCCGCAGATCAAGTACTGGTCCTGAGGCTCGATCCAGAAATGCGGCGGGTAATCGGCCAAGTCAGTCATAATCGTAACCATGGGAGTCGCCGATCTGCCCTGCGCAAAGTCGGCAGCGCGCAGCCCGTCGAAAATTGCGCGATTGAAATGAGGAATCAGCGAAACCACGAGGTCGGGCTGAGAATCTTGCCAGTAGCGCGCTAACACTTTCACCTTTCGTGAATGCATCAGGCGAATAAGCGTGTGCATGATCGGCAGCAGCGGGCCGACCCCTATCGTCAGATCGTGCCTGAGCATCGCGTTGTAAAAGTCTTCGCTCCGGACGCCCGTTAGATGGTGGATAAAGTCGACCGGTTCCAGCACGTCGCGCAGATTGATCATTCGCATCTGCCATGGGCGTCGTTGCTGCTCCACCATCGACTTCAGCGCCATCGCCGAGGCGCGATGGCCGCCGCCGGCTTCGAAGAAAATCAGATCCACTCGTGGGCTTCGATAGGTGCTGGGCAAAGCATGGGCGAGGCTCATGATACTTCCCCAGAAACCATCGTTTCGGGCTCAGCCGGCTGCTCGCCCAGGGAGCCCCATCGCAGCAGGCGCAGGGCACCGTCGTAGTGTTCGACGAGTGCTGTTTGGCTATCCACCCAGTCGCCATCGTTCATATACCAAATAGGACCGATCAGCCGCTGCTCGGGGCGATGGGTATGTCCGCAGATAACGCCGTCGACTTTGTGCCGGCGCGCGGCTTCGAAAAGTGCGCGATCATCAAAATCTGTCAGATACTCGACGGCCCGCTTTACGCGGCATTTGAGATAGGCGGACAGTGAGCGCGGCCGATGCCATCGCTCGGCCCACTCGCGGCCATACCATTGGTTGATCCGAAGTGCCATCGCGTAGACTTGGTTTCCCTTCCACCACTGGCCCGCAGCCAACGAGCTGTCGAACTGATGACCGTGGATTACCAGCATTCGTCGGCCTTCGACGGTGCGATGGATCAGTTCGGTCCGGCTTGGCGCGAGGCCGAACAAGTCCTCGACTATGTCAGAGTGGAGTTCGTCGTGGTTACCGGGCAGGAACTCGACGCGTGCGCCGCGGCGGCGCCAAGCCACGATTTCTTTTACCACCGCGCTTTGCGCCGGTGTCCAACACCACGAGGGCCCCAGTTTCCAACCGTCGATGATGTCACCGATCAAATACAGATTTTCCGCTTCATGATGGCGGAGAAAGTCCAGAAGCTCCTCGGCCTTACACAAAGAGAGCCCGAGATGAAGGTCGGATATCCAGATGGAGCGATATGAACTTACTTGGCGCGCCGGCGATACTGCGTCGGCGGCAGACCACTGCTCCAGCCATTCTCGCATACGCCTGTTGCTTGACCACTGTTCATCCCGCATATTTCCCTACCCCGCCACATTCCGGTCCTCGGGGGGACGACTACATTGTGGCTATCCTCACTTAAGCACAGGGACTCAGCGGAAACCCTATATTTCTTTGAACTTATGGTTAAAAGACAATTAAATGTTTCGCAGGAACCGCGTGCGAAAAGCTGTATGTCGTTTGACCACAACTATATTACCGTATGATGAATTGGAGCATCGACCTGAATAGTTTACAGAGATTCTGCTTTTGTTAAGCCCTTGTTTCATCACTGTGTCATCAATGTGTAGTTACTTCTGCTTCCCTGCAATGTACTTGATGACTGGAATTGCTTTCATTGCTCAATCTGTCATTGCAAGCTTAGTTTCTCGCAAAGATGGTTTTAACTGACTAATACCATTATTGTTCGAACCAGGCCCCGAGTACGTAATAGAGCGTTTCGAGACACGGAAGGACTAACCAGTCGGCGTGGGGAAAGCGCATGGCCAGAAAAAAACCCCAGATCGACATCAGCGCGCCGACGTACTGCGGATGCTTGAGCAGCGAAAAAGGAAAATCCGTCGTCCAGGCGATCTCATAACCGAATCGATTTCCGTAGAACACGCCGACCTCGCCCAGCCGCCAGAATACGCTCAAGTTTAGGACCTGACCGGTCGCGATTAAAACTCCTGCCAGCGCAAACGGGAACACGCCAGCAGCGCCCGGGTTCAGCGATCCATTGCCGAAGAACAGGCACCAGCCGAAAAA
>DATJOQ010000373.1:0-9567 GCA_035506935.1 Binataceae bacterium (SeqCode)
TCGCGAAGCGTCGCCGCGATAGCCGTGTCCTGCCCTGTACATGGCTATGTTGTTAGTGTACAAACAATCTAACCCAGATTGCCGTACAAGGCGGACGAAGAAGGTTCAACTTGTATTTTCGGCCGAAGACGCTGCACCAAGCGCTGGCCGTGCTGGCCGAGACCGGTAGTACGATCATCGCCGGCGGCACGGATTTCTTTCCCGCGCTGGGCGAGCGGCCCGCCTCCGGCCCGCTGGTAGATATCTCCGCGCTCGATGAGATACGAGGGATCTTCCTGTTGCCCGAGACGATCGCGATTGGCGGCGCCGCCACCTGGACCGAATTGATCGCGGCGCCGCTTCCGCAATGCTGCGACGGGCTCAAGCAGGCAGCGCGCCGGGTCGGTTCGATTCAGATCCAGAATCGCGCGACCGTCGCCGGTAATCTGTGCAATGCTTCGCCGGCGGCGGACGGAGTTCCCCCGCTGCTCGCGCTCGACGCGGAGGTGGAGTTGACGTCGCTCGAAGGTGCGCGGCGGATGCCGCTGGCCGAATTCGTCATTGGGAATCGGCAGACTGTGCGGAGTCGCGATGAAATCCTGACTCGTATATTAATTCCGCGTACCGCCGACCAGGCGTACTCGGGTTTCGCCAAGCTCGGCGCGAGGCGCTACCTCGTGATCTCGATCGTGATGGTCGCCGCGGTGATCGCAATAGATTATAACGGCCGCATCGGCGACGCGCGTATCGCGGTTGGCTCGTGCTCGGCGCGCGCACGACGACTGGGGGCGTGCGAGCGGGCGTTGCTGGGCCAGCCCGTTGGTCCCGATATCGCGACGGCGGTTGGGCGCGGCCATCTCGAGTTGCTCGAGCCCATCGACGATGCGCGCGGCACGGCTGCTTATCGTATGGATGCTGCGCTGACGCTGATACGCCGGTTGCTTGAGAACTGCGCGACAGATGGCGCGCTGGAATCCCATGTTTGAGCCATCATCAGGTTCAATCGCATTTTCTGTCAACGCGAAACGCGTGTCGGTCGCGGTCTCGCCTGCGCAGCGCCTGGCCAAAGTCCTGCGCGAAGAGCTCGGACTGACCGGCACCAAGGTGGGATGCGACGCCGGCGACTGCGGAGCATGCACCGTCTTGATCGACGGAGCTCCGGCCTGCGCGTGCCTGGTTGCGCTCGGACAGGTGGACGGCCGCGAGGTTGTCACGGTCGAAGGAATCGCGCGGCACACGCGCGCGGGCGATCGGCTGCGCGCCGCTTTCGCGCGCACGGGCGCGGCGCAATGCGGTATCTGCACGCCGGGGATGCTGGTCGCTGCCTGCGCTCTGCTGGAAAAAAATCCGGCGCCGAGCGAAGGGCAAGTGCTCGACGCATTGGGCGGCGTGCTCTGCCGATGCACCGGTTATCGGAAAATAATCGACGCCGTGATGGCGGCGGGCCGCGAGCTTCCCGCGCTGGAAACGCCGCGCGCCGGAGCTGCGGTCGGTGCTCGGATCGCGCGAATCGACGGTCCGGCCAAGCTCGACGGCAGCGAAGTATTCGGCGCTGACTATGCTCCTTGCGATTCGCTTTTGGCCCGCGCTGTGCGCAGCCCTTACCATCGCGCGCGCTTTCATTTCGGCGACCTGAGCGCTTTCGCCGCCGCGCATGACGGGATCGCCGGCGTCTTTACCGCTCGCGACGTGCCTGGTGAAAATCGCTTCGGTGTGCTGCCGCAATATGTCGACCAACCCGCGTTTGCCGAAGAAGAGGCGCGTTTCCGTGGTGAAGCGGTGGCGCTGGTGGTGGGCGACCCGCGCGTGATCGAATCGCTCGACCTGGCGAAATTTCCGGTGCAATGGCAGGAATTGCCGGCGCTGACCACCGTCGCCGCGGCGCTTGCTTCGGGCGCGCCGCTGGTCCACACCGCACGTCGGGAAAATGTCCTGGTTCGCGGGCGCGTGGTGCGCGGCGACGTCGACGCGGCATTGCAAGCGCCGGACGTAGTGGTGGCGGAGGGCGAGTTTGAAACCGGCTTCATCGAGCATGCCTATATCGAACCCGAAGCAGGTTTCGCCTGTCGCGTCGGCGATCGGATCGAGATCCAGGCGTGCACGCAGTCGCCGTACATGGATCGCGACGGGGTCGCACGGCTGCTCGGGATCGCGCCCGAGCGGGTGCGAATAATTCCAACCGCGGTCGGCGGCGGCTTCGGCTCCAAGCTCGACCTTTCGCTCCAACCAATGATCGCGGTGGCCGCGTGGCATCTGCGCTGCCCGGTGCGGATGGTTTATTCGCGCACCGAATCGATGATGTCTACCACCAAGCGCCATCCGGCGCGGATGCGCATGCGCGCCGGCGCTCGCGCAGACGGCAAGCTGGTAGCGATCGACTTTAGCGCCGACTTCAATACCGGCGCCTACGCGTCCTGGGGGCCGACGGTTGCGGGGCGCGTGCCGGTGCACGCGTCCGGCCCGTACTTCGTTCCGCACTACCGCGCCCTGACGCGCGCCGTGCATACCCATCTGGTGCCGTCGGGCGCGTTCCGCGGCTTCGGCGTGCCGCAGACCGTTATCGCGCAGGAGCAGATCTTCGACCAGCTGGCTGATCGCCTGAATATCGATCGGCTCGAATTCCGAATTCGCAACGCGCTGGAGGCCCACACTCCCACCGGAACCGGCCAGATCCTCGGCGGAGGCGTGGGAATCCGCAAATGTTTCGAGGCGTTGCGGCCGCGTTGGACCGAGGCGCGCGCGGCCGCGGCGGAGTTCAACGCGCAGAGCAAAAAACCGCTCAGGCGCGGCATGGGCGTCGCCGGCATGTGGTACGGATGCGGCAATACGGCGCTGCCGAATCCCTCGACGATTCGAGCCGGGCTCAAGCCCGACGGCCGTATCGCGCTGCATCAGGGCGCGGTTGATATCGGGCAGGGCTCGAACACCGTGATCACGCAAATCTTCGCCGACGCGATGCGCGCACCGCTCGAGCGAATCGATCTGATCTCGGCCGACACCGATCTCACGCCGGATGCCGGCAAGACCTCGGCCTCGCGCCAGACATTCGTCAGCGGCTCGGCGGCCCATCAGGCGGGCATTGAACTGCGCCGCGCAATTCTGCGATGGGCGAACGGGATAGCCGCTCACGACGATGCGAGCATCAGCTTCGAACCGGGCCTGGTCAAAATCGCGTACGGGGACATGCGTCAAACGATCGATCTTGGCCGCGTTCCGGTCGATCGATGGGGCTACGTCGTCACGCGCGAAGCAACCTTCGACCCTCCCGTCACGACGCTCGATTCAAACGGCCAGGGTGTACCCTACGCGGCCTATGGCTTCGGCGCGCATCTCGCGGAGGTCGAGGTCGACATGGAGCTGGGCCTGGTGCGAGTGCTCAAGATTACCGCTGCACACGACGTCGGCCGCGCGATAAATCCAACTCTGATCGAAGGCCAGATCGAGGGCGGTGTCGCGCAGGGAATCGGCCTCGCCCTGATGGAAGAATTCTTTCCGGGTAGGGGCGAGAACTTGCACGACTACCTGATTCCTTCGATCGGCGACGTGCCGCCGATCGAATCGATTTTAATCGAGGACCCAGCGCCGGTCGGACCATTGGGCGTCAAGGGGATCGGCGAGCAGGCGCTGATACCGACCGCGCCCGCGATTCTGAACGCGATTCACGATGCGGCGGGAATTCGTATCCGCAAGGTGCCCGCTACGCCCGACCGTGTGCGCGCGGCGATCCTGGCTGCGGCTGGAGACGGTGATGTCACAAGACGCAATCCCTGACGATACCATTCGATGCGACGCGTGCCCGGTCATGTGCTACATCCGGCCGGGACGTAGCGGCGCCTGCGATCGCTACGCCAATCACGACGGCCAGCTCGTCCGGATCGACCCGCACGTTATTCTCGATCGCACCAAGAGCGCCGGGCGTTCGGTGGTGCCGTTCCTCGGCGATTGGAACGGCAGCCTCGTCGGCGGTGGCGCGCAGAACTTCGTCACCGCGATCGGCGCGGGCACTACCTATCCGGATTACAAGCCCGCCCCGTTTATCGTTTCCTCGCAGGTTGATGGCGTCGACATGGTGACGGTCGTCACCGAAGGCATCTTCAGCTACTGCGGCGTTAAGGTGAAGATCGATACCGACCGTCATCTGGGCGCCGAATGCGCGGTCGTGCGAGCGCAGGGCGAGCCGGTGGGTCACGTGACCACCGCCGAGTACGGATCGCAGATGCTGTCGCTGGGCGGCGTCAGCCATCTGACCGGCGGCGGCAAAAACGAAGGCCGCGTCACCTGCGAGATTTTGCTCGACCTGTGCAACGGCAAAGCGGTCGAGCTCGCGATCGACGCTGGCGCCGAATTGGTCGTGCAAGCGGGCGAGCCGCCGATCGTGAATCATGTCGCGGAGCAGCGCATGCGGGTCGGATGCGGCTCGGCGGCGATCGGCATGTTCGCGCGGCAATGGACGGACAAGGTCGACGAGGTGGTGGTGGTCGACGATCACATCACCGGCGTCCTGTCGGAGCATCAGGCCGGCAAAGTGCTGGGCGTTCCCGCGACAGGTATTTCTATCAAGGGACATCGCTCGACGCCGGGCCGATACTTTCGAGTCGCCGAGCCTGGCAGCGGATGGGGCGGGACCAATCTCAGCGATCCGCTGACGCTGCTCGGACGTTTCGATCATCGGGTGGCGTGGCCGGGGCTTCGTCTGCTGATGGTCAGCACCACCGGCGAGCATTACGCCTATTACCAACTCGACGAAAGTCTGCAACCGATCGAGACGGAGATACCCGACGCGCTCCTCCAGTCCGTCCATCGGATCGAGGAAAACTGCGAGCCCGCTCTGGCCACGGTTCTCTTCATGGCGGGCGCGGGCGGCTCGCTGCGCGCGGGCGTCACCGACAATCCGGTCAGGCTCACGCGCTCGGTCAAGGACGCGCTGACCTCGGTCACCTGCGGCGGCGCGCCGGTTTACGTGTGGCCGGGCGGCGGGATTACCTTCATGGTCGACGTGAGCCGAATGCCGGCAAATGCTTTCGGCTACGTGCCGACGCCAGCGTTGGTGGCGCCGATCGAGTTTACGATGAAACTAGCAGATTACGCAGCGCTCGGCGGTTATATCGAACACGTGCGTCCGCTCAAATCGATCGTTGCCGCTCATGGCAATCTGGCGGTCGCGCCTAATCCCGAAAATCCGTGGCCGCTGGCTCGGCGCGGGGATCGAGCTTGACTCTATGAGAGAGCCCCCGCTTATCCGCTTGCTGCCCGACGGCCGCCGGCTCCATCTTCACGACGGCCCGATCGATCTAATCGTCGAAGCGTTCGGCAAACACGATAAAATTCTCGCCGCTTACGCGGCGGCGGCGCGGCGCTTCGTCAGCGTGCTCGATGAGCTATGCGGCGAACTCGCGCTGCTGCGATCGGCGGCGCGTCGCGGACCTTCACCTCTACACGGCACTATCGCGCGCGTGATGAGCGATGCGGTCGCGCCCTTTTGCGCCGACACCTTTATCACGCCGATGGCGGCGGTGGCGGGCGCGGTAGCGGAGACCATCCTCGAGACGATGCTCGCTGCGGCCCCGCTGCGCCGCGCCTACGTTAATAACGGCGGCGACATCGCGTTGCATCTGGAGCGCGGCGAAAGCTTCACGGTCGGGGTCGCGGATTACAGCGAACATCTTCTCGCCGAAGACGTAGGGCTGGGGGGCTCCGCCATTTTCGGCACCGTAATGCTGGACGCCTCTTCGCCGGTGCGCGGAATCGCGACCAGCGGATGGCCCGGGCGGAGCTTCTCGCTCGGCATCGCCGACGCGGTGACGATTCTCGCGCGACGCGCGTCGCTCGCCGATGCAGCGGCCACGATCGTCGCCAACGCCGTCGACTTGCCCGGCAATCACAAGATCACGCGCGCTCCGGCCCGCGCGATCGCGCCCGATAGCGATCTTGGCGATCGGCTGGTGACGCGCGACGTCGGACGGCTCGATGAGAGCGAGATCGACGATGCGCTGAGCCGTGGCGTCGCGACGGCTGGGGCGCTTATCGCGCGCGGACTGATCGAAGGCGCGGCGCTCAGGCTGAAGCACGTCACGCGGGTGGTCGGATCGCCCTTCGTGGGCAACCTGCTCGGATCGACGAAAGAGGATCAAATACGATGACGGCGAAGATTCGGAAACTCGTGACCGTAGTCGAAGAAACTCGCACTGAAATGAATCGTGCGGTCGAGCCACCAACACGGCGCGCCGCCGCGATTGTGGTGATCGAAAATCCGCTGGCGGGCCGATACGCGGAAGATCTGACGGAGCTTATCGATATCGGCGAGCAGCTCGGCGGATTGCTGGTAGAACGCGCGGTGATTGCGCTCGGTATCGCGCCGAACCTGGTTGAGAGCTACGGCAAGGCGGCCGCGGTTGGCGAAAATGGCGAGCTCGAGCACGCCGCCGCGATTCTCCATCCCAAGCTCGGCGCTCCGCTGCGAAAATATCTGGGCAAGGGCGCCGCGCTGATCCCGTCGGCCAAGAAACGCGGCGGACCCGGCGTCGCGCTTGACGTTCCCCTCGGCCACAAGGATGCCGCGTACGTGCGGAGCCACTTCGATGCGATGGAGGTGCGGATCAATGACGCGCCCCGCGCCGACGAAATCGTGGTGGCGGTTGTGGTGACCGATAGCGGCCGGCCGCTGCCGCGTATCGGCGGCCTGACCAAGAATCAGATAAAAGGAGAGGACGGTCTGCGCTAATCGCGCGCAGCGCTGCGATTAAAAGCTAGCTCGCAGAATTCACAATCTCCGGAACCGTGACCGCGGGTGGAGTGTTGCGGCTGCGCTGGCTGCGGACCACGCCACCAACGATCGTCATCCCGACGCCGGGTAGATCGCCGAGCCGCACGCTTTTCAAGAGCGTGGCGCCGGCCGATTGCTGCGCGCGATCGAGCAGCACGAAATCCGCCGCGCGCCCGACTTCGATCAACCCGCAATCGAGCTTGCGCATCCGCGCGGTGTTGCCGGTCGCAAGACAGAACGCGACCTCCGCGGAGAGATCGCCGAGCGAGGAAAGCATCGCGATCATCCGTAGAATTCCCAGCGGCTGAACGCCGGAACCAGCCGGGGCGTCGGTGCCAAGGATAACCTGACCGAGCTTGCCGAGCTCTTTCGCGGTGCGCAGCGCGAGCAGCGCGGCGCGCTCGTTGCCATTGTGGACAATCTCAAAGGCGCGGTTGCTACGTTCGCACAGCGTCACGATCTGATCGTCGGGCAGCGCGGTATGGCCGCCGTTGATATGGCCGATTACGTCGGCGTCGCTCTCCAGAACGACATCCTTATCGATCAGGCCCGAGCCGGGAATCGACGGTCCGCCTGTATGAATCGTGCTTTGGATACCGTTGCTTCGCGCCCATCCCACCATCTGACGCGCGGTGGCGCCGTCCTTGACGCCGCCGAGTCCGATTTCACCGAGCAGTTGCACGCCCGCGGCGGCGAGCTCGCGAAAATCTTCCTCGGTCATGCCAGGCTCGATAACCGGAGCGCCGGCGTGAACCCTGACGCCGCTTCCCGCGAAACCGGCGAAGGCGCGCTGCGCGAATATCGCCATCGCCTTCAGTCCCAGCACGTCTTTCGGCCGACCCGGCATGTGCACTTCGCCGGCGGATATCATGGTGGTGACGCCGCCGTGCAGGCAGCTATCGATCCATCCGATCTGGTTCTGGCGCGGCGTCCAATCACCGGCCACCGGATGGACATGGCTGTCGACAAGGCCGGGCGCCAGCGCGCTGCCGTTGGCGTTGATCACGGTTTGCGCATGGCTGGTGTCGACGTCGCTTGCTTTGCCGATCGCTGTGATGCGTCCGTCCTCAACTGCGATCGTGTCGGAATCGAGGATTGGCCGATTCAAATCGCCGCTCAGCAGCAATCCGATATTTTGCACCACCAGCTTGCCGGAGCTGGCGCCAGCCGATTGTTCCTGTGACATATAATGACCCCGTTGTTATGCGCGCGCCGCAGTGTGGTCACCTGCGAGATCGTTAGTACACCAACGATTAGCGCGCTTGCAAGGTTGCAAGCACTGGCCTGACGTGTCGCCGCTTTGGCGCTTCGCCTAGGACAACTTTTTCAGCAGGTCAAGGAAGGTCGCGCGGCCGTCTCGCGGCAGCAGCGCCAACGTATCGCGGGTGATCTTAACTCCGCGCGGGATCGCGCGCTCGATCGTCTCGCGCCCGAGTTTCGTCAATTGCACCATCACCAGCCGCGCGTCGTTGCGTTCGGAGCGCGCTTCGGTGAATCCCCTCCTGGTCAGCCGATCGACGATACCCTTGATGGTCGCAGCGTCCATCGCGGTCAGGCGTCCCAGCCGATTTTGCGAGCACGGACCGACCTCCCACAGTTTAGCCATCGCGGCAAACTGGGTCGGCGTCAGGTCCTCGATCATCGAGGCGGCGAAAATCGCCGCGTGGCGCTGATATGCCTTGCGCAAAAGAAAGCCGACTTGTTCGTCGAGTACGTAGCGCTTGAGCGCGGAGGTTCGCGCGCGTCTGGAGGTGGCCGGAGCTTGTGCCGAAGACATGCTGATTTGGATTACTCTCTTGCCCTGTTTAATACTACTGATGAAGCGCGGCGTTACGCTGCGCCGCGGGTCAAATCCGATGCGCCGTTTTGATCGACGCGGCGGCGCGCTCGCCGATTATCACGCTGGGCGCCATGGTATTTCCAGTCGAGATGCGCGGCATCACTGACGCGTCTGCGATACGCAGGCCGTCGATTCCATACACCTTGAGCGAGCCGTCCACCACCGACATCTGATCGCGCCCCATCTTGGCGGTGCAACTCTGATGGAAATAAGTGCCCGCGGCGTTACGGATGAACTCTTGAAGATCTTTTCCCTTGAGCGGTCCCGGCATCACTTCGCGTTTGGAAAATGATTTGAGGCCGGGCGAGTTGCCGATCTCGCGGCAAATCTCGACGCATCGGACGAGCGCCTTGACGTCGGCTTCGCGGCTGAGAAAATTCGCATGAATCAGGGCCGGATCGCTCGGCCGATCAGACGCAAGCGCGACATGTCCGCGGCTCTGCGGACGCACCAGACCGGGTGCTAGCGTCCAGGCCGAAGCGGCGCCGACCGGAACGTCGTACTGTTTGGCGGTGACTTCGCTGGCGAACGGACACTCTTCGATCACTGGTTGCAGGTCGGGCGCGGGCAAGCTTGGGTCGCTCTTGCAGAAGAAAGTGAACTCGGCGGAATTGTTCCGTGGCGGCTCCGGCGTCTGATATTCCCACACGCATCCTGCGACCAGGATATGATCCTGGAAATTTTTGCCCACACCCGCGAGATGCTGCACGGTCGCGATTCCGTGACGCTTGAGGTCGGCCTCGTCGCCGATGCCGGAAAGCATCAGAACCTTGGGCGTGTTGATCGCACCCAGAGACAGGATGACTTCGCGGGTTGCCTGAGCGCTCTCGACCTGGCCGTCGCGCACGAACTCGACTCCGGTGACTCGCTTACCCGACATCCGGAGCCGATTGACATGAGCACCGAGCACCATCGTCAGATTCGGCTGGCCGAGTTTCGGATGGATGTAAGCGGTCGCCATCGAGACCCGCCGGTTGCCGCCTTT
>DATJOQ010000374.1:0-11765 GCA_035506935.1 Binataceae bacterium (SeqCode)
CGATTATTACGCCGCTGCGTGACGGAGTGGTCGATGAGCCTGCCCTGCGCGACTTGATCGAATGGCAGATTCAAAACGGCGTCGATGGGATCGTCCCGTGCGGTTCGACTGGCGAATCCGCAACCCTGTCGCATTCTGAGCACGAGCGCGTCATCAAGATTGCCGTCGAGCAGGCGCGCAAGCGTGTGCCGGTGGTGGCCGGAACCGGCTCCAACTCGACCGCCGAAGCGATTCGCCTGACCAGTTTCGCGCGCGAGATCGGTGCCGACGGTGCGCTGTTGGTCTCCCCCTACTACAACAGGCCCACCCAGGATGGTATCGTTCGGCACTTCCGCGCGATTGCGCAGAGCGTGTCGCTGCCGCTGGTGATCTACAACATCCCAAGCCGCACCGGATCGATGGTCCTGCCTGAAACACTGGCGCAGCTCGCCGACGTCCAGAATATCGTGGGCGTAAAAGAAGCGTCAGGCTCGATGGATCAGACTTCTGACATCCGCCGCCTGTGCGGCGAACGCCTCACGATTCTCTCGGGCGACGATTCGCTCACCCTGCCCTTGATTGCGCTCGGCGCCAAGGGCGTGGTCTCGGTGATCAGCAACGTGATGCCGCGCGAGACGCACGATCTGACCGCGGCAGCGCTGTCCGGCGACATCGCGCGCGCTCGCGAGCTGCACTACAAGATGCTGCCGCTGGTGCGTGCGCTGTTCCTCGAAACCAACCCGATTCCGGTCAAGTACGCCGCCTCGCTGATGGGCAAGTGCACGGCCGAGATGCGCATGCCGCTGACCACGATGTCGCCCGGACCGGCGGAGAAGCTTCGCGGCGTAATGAAGGAGCTGCGGCTGATCTGATCCGGGCTAGCGCCGCGCCACCACGAATACGCATTCGTTTGGCAATCGGATAACGCCGTCTGCGCCGGCATATGGCGCGGTCGACGCTCCGACGGCCTGCCAGATTTCGGCCTGCACTTCATTAGGCTGAGCACCGATCAACTTGGTGGTCGGATTCTGGATTCGCTGCTGGAAACGCGCGTACTCCTCGCCCGAAGCGAACTCGAACGTCACCGTCATCGACTCGTCGCTGATATCGCCGAAGCCCGCTTGCTCGAACGTTCGCTTGAGTGCGTCGATATCCGACAGGCTCAACGGACCGAGCGTGCCCGCGGGTGGGCGCGCCAACTGGAACTGCCGGCAGACGCCGAGCACCAGGCCGATCATCGGAACCTTGCTTGCGTCTCTCCAGACCGACGCCGCCAGCAGCCCGCCGGGAATCAGCAGAAGGCGCATCCGCTGCAGCGCGCCCGCCAGATCCGGCAGAAACATCAATCCCCATCGGCACACGATCGCGTCGAAGCTCTGCTCCGCAAGATTAAGCGCTTCGGCATCCATCGCGAAGAATTCGATATTGCTTACTCCGATCGCCGACGCGCGCTCGCGCGCAAACTTGATCATCTGAGGGGAATGGTCGGTCGCGACCACGTGACCCTTCGGCCCCACGCGACGTGCCGCGGTAACCGCCGGCTCACCGATCCCCGTCGCTACGTCGAGCACCCGCTGCCCCGGTCGAATCTGCGCCAGTTCGACCAGTCGATCGCTCACGCACTGCGCGCCGCGCTCGAATTTATCAAAGAATTTGCTCCATCCCGCGGCACTCTCGTCCCAGTTCCGAAGTTGTTCGGCTTTGATTTGGGTTATATCGGGTGATTGTTTGGTCATACTCATCCACGCTGCTCTAGCACCATCTGGGTCTGCGTCACCAGCGCGAGCAGCCGGCCCTCGCTCGATGTAACGCGCGTCTGCCACACCATCGTGCGTTTGCCGCGATGAAGCGGCGTGCATTCCGCGGTCACCTTGGTGCCGACCATCGCTGGCGCGAAGAAATTCGTCTTCGACTCGATCGTCGTGGTGCTCTTGCCGCCCGAGAGATTCAGTATCGTGGCCCAGGCACCGAGGGTATCGGCGAACGCCATCACGGCGCCGCCATGCAACACCGCCGGACTGGTGCACAGCTCGGGGCGTACCTCCATCTCCGCTTGCAGACGATCCGGCGCCGCGCTCACGATTTTGATGCCCATAGTTTCCGCGAACGGTATTGGATTTTCTTTGAGAGTAGTCAATGCGTCCATTTTGATAGCCTCACTTGAAAATCTTCGGCTATGAATAATCGTCGGTTCGGCGACGCCCGTGTCAGCTACCACGAGGTGAGCTTGCGCTTGTCATAGAACCCGCCGGTCGGGCCGTTAGCCGGCAATGTTGCGAGCCAAGTCACGGTATCCGCGCCGTCCTCGACCGACACGGGAGCATTCGAACCGCCCATGTCGGTGCGCACCCATCCCGGCGTCATCGAGTTCACCTGGATCCTGTCGGCCGCCAGCTCGGCGGCCAGCACACGCGTGACGGCGTTGAGCGCGGCCTTCGAAATACGGTAGGCGGGCCATCCGGCACTCATCGCGTTCAAGGAACCGAGGTAACTCGAAACGTTTATGATCTTTCCGCCGCGCTTGCGCATCAGCGGAATCATCGCTTGCGAAAGGGCGAACACCGCGACAACGTTGGTGTCCAACGTTTTGCGCAGAACCTCGAGATCGAGAGCGGCCGCAGTGCTGTCTTCCGACAACAGTATGCCGGCATTGTTGACCAGCACGTCGAGCCTGCCGAATTCTTTTTCGAGGAATCGTGCAAGATTCTCGATGCTGCGCGAATCGGTTGGGTCAAGCTGATGGAAAGTCACGTCGAGTCCCTGCCGGTGCAGTCGCTCGCACGCGGCCTTGCCCTTGGCGGAATCGCGCGCGGTCAGGACTACTTTGAAGTCCCGTCCGGCGAGCTGCCTGCAGATTTCGAAACCAATTCCACGATTGGCGCCGGAGACCACCGCGATTTTTTTTGAATCCATGATGAGACCGCTTCCTTTCAGCCGCCCTGGCTTCGGCGCCGCATCACGTTCAAACGATCAAAGTGCGCTATCTGAACCGGATAGTCCGCGCTCAAGGCCGCTTCCCTGGCTGGAGCCAATCCTTGATCAAAGACGATCACGACCGCCGGCCGATTGGCGGATTGGCTTGAGATATCGCTTACAATTAGGGAGCGGCGTTCAGGCGTCAAATAGTAGCGTACCACATTCTCCGCATAAGCGGGCACCACTCCGATGGCGTCTGCGGGTCCTGCGCTGGATGCCGCAACTCTTGCCGCCTCACGCCACTGCGCATCATTGTGGCGGTGCGCGTAAAACCGAAAGTCTTGCGCGATTACGAGCAGCATCACGAGCGCGATTGCGGCGCAGCGGTCAGGTGACGCGCGAATCGACCAGATCGCCATCGCGACCAGAATGAACAGCGGTACAAACGATGAGAGCACGTACCGCTCCACCAGCATCGGCGTTATCGTGAACGATATGATCAGCAGCAAGGCCACTGGCACCCACATCCAGATCAGCGCAAACAGAACAGCGCTGGGTGCCCAACGCCATCCTAGCACCGCGCCAATCGCGGCAATGGTCGGCAGAATGAAGTAGCCGGCGCCGATTTTGAAAATCGTGATCGCATCCCAGACCGTCGGCGGGCGAATCCAGTTGATCGCACCAGCAGCAACCGCCGCCGCGCTGACCTTCATCGCGCCCAGCATCATCGGCGCCGTTATCGCGGCGCCAAGCGCAATCGAGCCCGCGAGCCTCAAGACCGAGCCGCGGTCTGCAATTCGGTAAACATCAGTCGATCGTGAAACCTCTTGTGCGCCGCCGGTTGCGCCGTTCACGTCGCTCGCCGCTCGCGGAAACATCAGGAGGTAGAGCAGCCACAGGCCTTCGCTTGCCATCACGCAAAAGGCCGAAAAATGCGCCGCCAGCGCCAATGCGGTGAACACGCACGCGCCCGCATAATTGACGAGTCCGCGCATTCGGATGGCGCGCAGCACGAACCAGATCTGCGCCAGTATGGCGACCAGCAACACCGGATACATCCGCGCCTCGCGCGAATATTCGATCGGCACCGTACTCACCGCGAATATCAAAGCGCTGAGCGCCGCGACACTGTCGGCGTCGCGCGAGCGATTCTTCGCACGCACCGAATCCGTTAGCGACATCAGCAACAATTCGCGGCTGACGAGATAGACAAGGACAATGGCCACAGTGCCAAATGCCGCGGACATCGCGCGCATCGATACCAACCCATCGCCGAAAGCGAGAATCCACCCGTGCAACATGATGTCGTGCAGCCCAAGCTTGCCGGCATTGAACATTTCCTGACGGCGCAGCACCTCGCTCACGGTCGGCGCCGAAGCGGCGGCCCACGAAGCGCCCTCATCCGCGGACATCTCTCTGGCGCCAAGGCCAACGAATCGCAACAGCGCTCCCGCGACTATCGCGATTACGAGTATCCGCCAACTCGCTTTCGTCTCCAGCCGATCAGAGTTGTCTTCTTGATTAACGCGAGGGTTCAACAGCTAACTTTTTAGCGCAGCCGAGCGATGGCGTCGACTTGCCCACGGCGATTGATATCGTGCCCGCAATCCGCATTGACTTCGATCTCACGAAGCCGTGAAATTGGGTTATCTCTGCTACCTATCCCAAGTGGGATTTCGGCGGGCTGATGCAGAACCAGGAGATCGCAAAAATCTTCGACGAAGTCGCCGACATGATCGAGGTCAGCGAGGACAATTTCTTTCGTGTGCGCGCCTATCGCAACGCTGCGCGCACGATTCGCGATTCCAGCAAGCAGATGGCCGATATGCAGCCGCAAGTGATCCAGAAACTGCCCGGAATCGGCGCCGAGATTTCCAAGAAGATCGGAGTGATCCTGGCCACCGGCGAGCTTCCTTTGCATCGCGAACTCCAGCAGAAAGTGCCGGCGGGAATAATCGCGCTGCTGAGAGTTCCGGGATTGGGTCCGAAGCGGGCGCGGATACTAGTGGAACAGCTCAAGGTTCGCGATCTCAACGATCTGAAGAAAGCGGCGCAAACCGGCGCGATCGCCACGATCCGCGGCTTCGGCTCCAAGATACAGGATCAAATTCTGCGATCGCTCGCTCAGCTCGAGCAGCGTCCGGCCACTCGCACCTTGTTCGCGGACGCCGCACTAACGGTCGAGCAGTTGCTGACTCATCTCCGAAACAGTCGCGGAATCGAACACGTCGAACCGGCGGGCAGCTTCCGACGACGCCGCGAAACTGTCGGCGATCTCGATTTGCTGGCGGTCTCAAGCGAGCCGGCGCCGGTGATGGAGCGATTGGTTTCTTTTGCCGGCGTGGCGGAAGTCATCGCCAAAGGCGAAACCAAAACCAGCGTCAAGCTCAACAACGGGCTTCAGGTCGATTTGCGCGTCGTCCCGCGAAGCAGCTACGGCGCCGCGATGGTCTACTTCACCGGCTCGCAGGCGCATTGCGTGCACCTGCGGCGCGTGGCGATAAAACATGGGCTTCTGCTGAACGAATACGGTCTTTACCGCGACGGCGTTGCGATCGCTGGCGCCGAGGAAAACGAGGTTTACGCGGCGCTCGGCTTGAAATGGATTCCACCCGAATTGCGCGAGGATCGCGGCGAGATCGAAGCGGCCGAGGCCGCAAGGTTGCCCCGACTGATCGAACGCGAAGATCTCCGGGGCGACTTGCACACGCATACCACCTACACCGACGGACGCTCCTCCATGGAGCAGATGGCGAAAGCTGCGCGCGAGCGCGGGCTCGAGTATATCGCGATCACTGACCATTCCCAGCGGCTCGCGATGGCGCGCGGCCTCGATCCGAAGCGATTGGCCGAACAATGGCGCGAGATCGAACGAGTCGAAAAAAAAATCGGCGGCATCCGTCTGTTGCGCGGAATCGAGGTCGACATCCTCGAAGACGGCAGCCTCGATCTGCCTGACGATACGCTGGACGAACTGGAGTGGGTGGTCGCTTCGGTGCATTACAAGCTGAACCAGAGCTCGGCGGAGATGACGCAACGGATGATAACAGCGATTCGCAATCCGCGCGTCGACGTTATCGGCCATCCCAGCGGACGGCTGCTCAATCGCCGCGAGCCGAGCGAGTTCGATCTCGCGGAGGTTTTACGCGTCGCGCGAGAGGAGGGCTGCGCGCTCGAGATCAACTCGCAACCCGATCGCCTCGACCTCACCGACGGAGCTTGTCTCAGCGCAAAGCACGCCGGCGTCAAGCTGGTGCTCTCGACCGACTCGCACCACACGCGTGATTTTGCCGCCGTCGAGTATGGTCTGAACCAGGCGCGCCGCGGATGGATCGAGCCCGACGACGTGCTCAACACCCGTCCGCTGAAGCAATTGCGCCAGCGCCGCCGCTAGACGCGCAGTTTCATTGCGACTTCGCGCCATTCGCGCCCGCGAGATGCGCGCGCACCAGCACCACGGCCTGCTGATCTTCGTAACGCTGCTGAAAGCCCTGCGCCGACTCGAGTATTCTCAGCGCCGGATCGCGGCTCGGCCACACCACCAGGTCGATTCCATATTGCTGAACGATTCGCAGCCAATCGCCGTGGCCGCTGAGCAGCGACGCCAGATCACGTGTCACATCTGCCGGATAGACGTCATAGCGATCGTCCATGAACACGCGCTGGCGCACGCCGTATCGTAGAATGATGTAGTCACCCCAGGAATCGGTCGTCAGCAGGCGCTGACCGAGCAATCCCTGCGATTCGACGGCATTCATCGCCGCGACCGGATATTCGCGGAAATCAAGCGCCGGATGAGCCCATGCCTGCATCGTCCACCATCCGCCCAGCGCCAGTGCGAATGCAGCGGCAATCCAGTTGAACGCAGGCCGCATCTGCGGCCGCTCATGCTCGGTGCGGAGGGCGCGCGCGGCAATCGGAAAAGTCACGATCGTCGCGATGCCGATGTTGCGTTCTGCCCAGAAGGCAATCAGCAGGAACGGGACGCCAACGATGATTCCGCGCAGTTTGATATTGCCGAAACCGATCACCGCGGCGACCACGAACACAAGCACCCACAGTGTGTACATCGCGCCCTGCAAGCTCAACAGCACCGGCGGACGCCACTCGGTCACGTTGCTCAGGGCATAGTGGTGACCGAGCAAGCGGAACGGCGCGATTAGAATCGCGCCGCCATACGGGTTGATCAGGCAGAGCGCGAGCGCCGCGACCATCGCTGCGATCAACTGCCGCGAGCGATTCGGCAGCGATCCGCCGCGGTCGAGCAATCTGCCGAGGCCGTGCAGGCCAACGTAGATGAAGCCAAGCACGAAGCTTCCGTGGATATTCGCCCAGAGCCAGATGAGCGGCGGGATGGTAAGAATCGGAGTTCGGCCGGCGATCGAATCCGGCGTCTCGACGATCCATACTAAAATCAGGAGGGCTAGGATTCCGAACAGCAGCGGCCGCGGCGACCACATCGTAAACGATGCGCTCAAAGAGAGTAAGGTGGTCAACAACGCGCGCACTCGGTCGCGGCTGAGCCGCAGCGCTAATCGGTACCACAGCGCCGCTATCGCGGCGCCGACGGCCGCGTTCATCGTCAGGATACCCGCAGGTCCAAACCTCCGATCGAGCACGCCATACAGCAGGTCGGCGAGCCACGATTCCGCGACCCATCGCGTGCCCGCGGCGGTGAATGAAAACGGATCGGTGCGCGGGATTCCGTGAGCCAGAATCCATCGACCGGTCGCGAGATGGCAGAAAAAGGAATTGTCGGAAATTCTCGCAAGCCCGGCGTGCCATCCGGCCAACGCCAGAAAGATCGTGACTACGGTGTCGAAACGCGGCGGCTGGATCATCCGGCTATCGCGCCGAGTTCCGTCCGCTTCGCTCTCACCCTCCATCGCCGCCTGCGCCTTCGCGTTTACTTGATCGCCTGCGGTTCGCCGGCAGGCATCGAGTCCTCGAGTTCGTCAACCATCTGGCGCAGGCGCTCAAACCAAATCAACTTGCTCTCGAAAGTAGGAAAGTTCGCGTTGATCCCACTTGGATTTGGCAGGGCGAAGACCCGCGCGCCAGCGAAAATTTCGGGCTTGGCGCCCGCACCACCGCTTAGTTTGTGACCAAAGAACTGCCGATAAATGTCGAGCCCGACGAAGGCGACCACTGCCGGCTTGAGGCGGCGGATTTTGCGCTTGAGCCGCTTCATTCCGCGCTCGATTTCATCGCGGTGCAATTCCGACGCAGTGGGCGTCGACCTGTCGCAAACATTGGTCAGCGCAATTCCGACTTCGGCCAGGCGATGCTCCTGCTCCGCGGTGAGCGCTATCGGGATAAGGCGACTCGCGAACAGGAGTTTCCAAAAAGGATTTCGCCGTCCCGCAAAATGGTGGCCCAAGCGTCCCGAATCGTTACCGGGGTTGATACCGACGAGTAGGAGGCGCGGCCGCTCGACAATTATGTCGCGCACGCGCATGCTCAATTCACAGACTGTGGCGCGCTGTTCGTGGATCGCCCGCTTGTTCGTGCGCTCATGCTATCGTGTCGCTGTCACACGCCGGTCACATCCAGCTGATAGTATTTATTGATCCGCGGCAACTATATGGAAACGAAACCTTCCGCAAACCAAGAAGATTTACCCGAACTGGAATCTCTGATCAAAGAACTCAGCGGAATTCGTTCGGATATGCTTGGTCTGGAAAGCGATTTCGCGGATCAGCTGGCCCGCACTCATCAGGTACATCGCAGGAGCGCGGCCAATCTTCTTCACTACCTCGCGCTGCGCCGCCATGACATGCGCCAGCTACAGCATGAGCTCGCTTCGCTCGGTCTGTCGTCGCTCGGCCGCACCGAAGCGCACGTGATGGCCACGGTCAACGCAGTGCTCAAAGTGCTTCATCATCTGGATGGCCGCCCGTGGCAGTTGCCCGAGCGATGCGCTGACGACGTGGGCTTCGCCGAGGGCAAAGCCCTGCTCGAAGAGCATACGCGACAGCTGCTCGGAGCCACCCGCACCCACCGCCGCGTCCGAGTGATGGTCACGATGCCGAGCGAGGCGGCCGACGATTATCCGCTGGTCCGCGATCTGCTCGCGAAGGGCATGGATTGCGTGCGCATCAATTGCGCCCACGATGAGCCGGCGGCGTGGGCCAAAATGATCGCTAATCTGGAACGGGCGAAACGCGAGCTGGCTCGCGAGTGTCGCGTGTTGATGGACCTTGCGGGACCCAAATTGCGCACCGGGCCGCTCGAACCGGGGCCGCAGGTAGTTGAATGGCATCCACGACGCAGCGCGATCGGAGAAGTCACGTCGAACGCGCTGATCTGGTTGACCCCTGACCCAAAACACGCGCCGCCACCGTTGGCGGCGGACGCCTGTCTCCCGCTGGCGGAAGAATGGATCGCGCAGCTTGCCGTCGGCGATCGTATCGATTTCGTGGACGCGCGCGGTGCCTCGCGCTCGATGCGCGTCAGCGCGTGTGCCGGCGACGGACGCTGGGCGGAGTGCGAGCAGACGGCTTATATTGTCCCCGGGATATCGCTGGCGTTAACCTCGGTATCCGGCGCTGCCATCGAAACTATCCAGATCGGCCCAGTGCCGCCGCTCGAACAATCAATCCTGCTGAAAAAAGGCGACGCGATAACCCTGACTCAAACGCCGCTTCTCGGAAAACCGGCGGTGTATGGCGCGAGCGGCCGCCTATTGAGTCCCGCAATGATCTCTTGCACCCTGCCCGAAGTCTTTTCGCAGGCACGGGCTGGCGAAAGAATTTGGTTCGACGACGGAAAGATCGGCGGAATGATCCGGCACGTGGGCAAGGATCAGATCCAGGTCGAGATTGTACAGGCTCGACAGAAGGGGGACCGGCTCAGAGCGGATAAAGGAATCAACCTGCCCGACAGCAGCTTGCGTCTGCCGGCACTCACCGAGAAGGACCTTCAGGATCTGCCGTTCATCGTCGCGCACGCCGACCTGGTGGGAATGTCGTTCGTCCGCGATCCGAGCGACGTTTACGATCTCCAGTCCCGCCTCGCGCAACTGGGCGGCGAACATCTTGGCATTGTGCTCAAGATAGAGACCCGGCACGCGTTCGAGAGACTGCCCAACCTGGTCCTGGCAGTGATGCGCCATCATACCGCCGGAGTGATGATCGCGCGCGGCGACCTCGCGGTGGAATGCGGCTACGAGCGTCTCGCCGAGGTACAGGAAGAGATGCTGTGGGTCTGCGAAGCCGCGCATATGCCCGTGATCTGGGCCACTCAAGTGCTCGAAACCCTGGCCAAGAAGGGGCAGCCGTCACGCGCCGAGATCACCGACGCCGCGATGGGCGAGCGGGCGGAGTGCGTGATGCTCAACAAGGGTCCGCACATGGTGGAAGCGGTACGAGTGCTGGACGACATTCTCGGGCGGATGCAGGCACATCAGAACAAGAAGATGTCACAGTTGCGATCGCTGCATCTGAGCGCTGTTCCGGAATCGAACGGAGATCCCCCAATCAACAACGCCTGAACGGGACGGTCCCGGCATTTAGGCGTCTTTTTTCCGCGGGCGCCGCCTGAGGTCACGATAGTTAGAGACGTGACTCCGCCCTGTGCGACGCGTCAGCGCGCATGATATTGTCTGTGAGTATGAACATGGACCTTGACGCGCCAAAAAATCTGAATCACGTCGAAGCCGGCCTTAGCTATTTGGACACGATGGCGGAGAAGCCGTCGATCTATTTGTACGAACCGCCGCCGGGAGTACCGGTGCGATCGGGACATTCGACGCGTCATACGATGACGATTTATGATCTGCGCGGGATGGCCGAGCCCGCCTCGCTCGACGTCGAGGGCTTCACGCTGGTTCACCGCGGAACCGCGGTCAAGGATTTTTACGACGATCAAGAAGTTAAGAGTGTCTACTATCCTGAAGTCGAACGGCTGATGCTCGAAGTCACCGGCGCCGAGAAGATACTTGTGTTCGACCATAACGTGCGCAGTGGTCCCGCGGCCAAACGCGGCGACAAGGGAATCCGCGAGCCGGTGCGCTACGCGCACAACGACTACACACTCAAATCAGGTCCGCAGCGCGTGCGCGATTTGCTTCCCGCCGACGAAGCCGAAGAGCGGATCAAGCATCGCTTCGCCATGATCAACATATGGCGGCCGATCCGCGGGCCCGTGATGGACACCCCGCTGGCAGTGTGCGACGCGCGCACCATCGCGCAGAGCGATTTTGTCGCGACCGACCTCAAGTATCGCGACCGCACTGGCGAGGTCTATTCGATGTCGTTCAACCCGGCGCATCGATGGTTCTACGTCTCGCGGATGGAGCGTGACGAGGTGCTGCTGCTGAAGTGCTTCGACTCCGAGCCGAGCCGCACGCGCTTCACCGCGCACAGCGCGTTCGATGATCCGACCTGTCCGCCCGACGCGCCGGCGCGCGAGAGTATCGAGATCCGTACGATCGCTTTCTTCGCGCCACGAGTTTAGGCGCCGCCGGTCTTCGCGCGTAACTCCACTTCGGCGAGACGCCGCTCAAGGAATCGGCGCTCGGGTTCGGCGCTCGCGAACTCGAGCGCCGCTCGATAGGAATCCGCGGCTTCGCTCCAGCGGCCAAGCCTTCTCAACAAATCCGCCCGCGCGGCCCACAGTAGCCGATAATCCTCGAGCTCGCCGCGCGCGCGCAACGAGTCGATAATCTGAAGCCCGCGTTCGGCGCCGCTCGCCATCGCTACCGCCACCGCGTAATTCAATTCGATCACCGGCGACGGCTGGATTCTCATCAGGTAGGCGTACAATGCCTCGATCTGACGCCAGTCCGTATCCGCGACACGCGCAGCCTGCGCATGGACCGCAGCGATCGCAGCCTGGATCGTATATGGACCGGCCGGCCCCGAGCGCAG
>DATJOQ010000375.1:0-6260 GCA_035506935.1 Binataceae bacterium (SeqCode)
CCATCGCCGCGTTCCATCGATTCGCGATTTCGAAAAGCTGGGAGTAGAGGGATTCCCGGAGATTGCCGACGATTTCCGGGAGCGGATACTTGAAATATTTGTATTCACCGCGCCCGAAATTGTGGCGCTCCATCACGACCCGGCTGCGGAATGGTTCATCTTCTTGGTAAGCGGCCGCCAGCGACTGGCATTCATCCGCGGAGAGCATGCTCTCCATGACGGCGTAGCCGTGGGCGTCGAGATGGGCCGCGATTTTCTGCCAATCGAGGCGCGCAACCCGTTCCGCGATGGTGGGAAAGGAGATGCGCGTTGCGCGTGCCTGGGCGGTCTTCAGCATGATGCAGCCTCTCCACAGTTAAACACCGTCCGGTGCGGAATGTGAAAGCCGCGAGCACGCCAGCCGCTGCGATGCAGCGAAATCAGCGTGAATTTTGACGTGGGCGCTCTCCGGCCGGCCTGACAAAGGGACAGGATTGAAGTTGCGAATAGCGAGCGGTTTCTTAATACTCAGATAAATCACGGAGGTCGCGTTATGCCGGCTGGAAGATTTATCGGCGCCAGACTCCCCAGAGTCGAGGACCCCAAGTTCGTTCGCGGAACCGCCAACTACGTGGGCGGGATCGTGCTGCCAGGCATGGTGCATCTGGCATTCGTGCGCAGCAGATACGCGCACGCCCGAATCCGAAACGTCGACGTGAGCAAAGCCAAGAGCCTGCCCGGCGTAGTCGGCGTATGGACCGGCCAGGACACGCGCGATCAGATCGAGCCGCTTCGCTGCATTGTCAATACGAATATCGTGCGCAATTTCAAAGCATCTGACATTCATGTCGTCAAGTTCGACAAGGCGCGCTATGTCGGTGAGATCCTGGCAGTGGTCGCCGCCGAAAGCCGCTACATCGCCGAAGACGCGGTCGAGTTGATCGACGTTGATTACGAGGAGCTGGAACCAGTCTTCGACGTCGAAAAAGCGATGACCAAAGAGTCACCCCTGCTGCACGAAGAATGGGGTGACAACATCATGGATTCAGCCGCACACGAAATCGGCAAAGTTGATGCCGCCTTTGCCGCCGCCGCGGTCGTGGTCAAGCAGCGTTTCCACACCCCGCGCCATCAGGCGGTGCCGATGGAAACCCGCGGATGCCTGGCCAGTTTCGATGACCTGAAGCGGCTGACGTTGTGGAGTTCGACTCAGATCCCGCACGTCGTGCGCACCGAGGTGGCGCGCATGCTGCGTTATCCTGATCATCTTATTACCGTGAACGCCCAGGATGTTGGCGGCGGATTCGGAGTTAAGTGCAACGTGTTTCCCGAAGAACCGATCACGAGCTGGGTGGCGATGCAGCTCGGGCGGCCGGTGCGATGGATCGAAGATCGCGCGGAGTCTTTTGTCGCCTCCTACCAATCGAAGGAAGAAGTTATCGACGCCGAATTGGCGGTGGACAGCGAGGGCACGATCCTTGGCGTCAAGGCGCGGATCATCTGTGACGCGGGCGCCTACTGCACCGCGCCCTTTCCGAGCACGATCGAACCCTACATGGTGATCGAGAATATTCCCGGCCCTTACACCATCAAGAACTACAAGTTCGACATGTACGCGATGGTAACCAACAAGACTCCGTCGGCGCCGTACCGAGGTGTCGGCGGTGAAATTGCGGCGCTGACCATCGATCACATGATTCATCTCGCCGCGAAAAAGCTGGGCAAGGATCCCGCGGAGCTGTTCCGCAAGAACATCGTCAAGCGCGAGCAGTTGCCCTACACCACGATTGCCGGGATGGTGCTGGACAACGCCAGCTATTCTGAATCGCTGGAAAAGGCGCTCGATATCATCGGCTACGATAAGCTGCGCAACGAGCACGCCGAGCTTCGCAAAAACGGCGTCTATCGAGGGGTCGGTATCTCAACCTACGCGCAGGGCACCGGTTACGGCTCAAAAGTTATGACCGGCGTCTTCGGCCTGGATATATCGTCGTACGAATCGGCGCACTTCCGCATGGATCCGGGCGGGCATGTCACGGTTGGGGTCGGCACTCATTCACACGGCCAAGGGCATGAAACCGCCTATGCGCAGATCGTGGCCGAGCGATTGGGCATGCCGTTCGAAGACGTAACTATCGTCACCAACGATACCAGCAAGACGCCATTTGGCTGGGGGACCTGGGGTAGCCGCTCGGCGGTTACCGCCGGCGGCGCGCTCGTGGTCGGATGCGACCGGATGGTGAAAAAGCTTGAACGTGTCGCCGCCGCCCTGATGGAGGTCAGCGCGGCCGATGTCGAGTTTAAGGAAGGCGCCGTGGTGGTCAAGGGCGCGCCAAGCAAGCGGATGCCGATCAAGGAGATCGCGCGCGCGGTGATTTACAACCGGGCGGCCGCGATGCCCGACGGCGAGGACGCCAACCTTGAACTTACCGCCACCTTCGATCCGCCGCAGCTTTCCTTCTCGAATTCCACACATGTCTCCGAAATCGAGGTTAATCGCGAGACCGGCCAGCTCAAGATTCTCAAGTACGTGGTGGTGCAGGATTGCGGCCAGATAATAAATCCGACGCTGGTCGAAGGCCAAATCCACGGCGCGGTCGCGCAAGGTGTCGGCGCTGTGCTGCTCGAAGACAACGCTTACGACGAATCCTGCCAGCCGCGAGCGATCTCATTCATGGATTATCTGCTGCCAACGGCCATGGATGTTCCGAACATGACGGTTGCGCACCTCGAGACGCCGTCACAGATAATGCCTGGCGGTTTCAAGGGTATGGGCGAAGGCGGAATCATCTCAGGGCCGGCGGTTATCATCAACGCGTTGTCGGACGCGCTGGGCGGAGTCGCGATCGGCACGTATCCGCTCACGCCCGAGCGGGTCTACCAACTGGCCCAGATGGGCGCCTAGCGTTCTGCGCGGAGAAGAGTTCCTAAATGAGCGACACGCACAAAATTCGAGTGACGATAAATGGCAAACTGTACGAGCGCGAGGTCGAGTCGCGTCTGCTGCTCGGAGACTTTCTGCGCGAAGAGCTGATGCTGTCCAGCGTCCATTTCGGCTGCGAGCATGGCGTGTGCGGCGCTTGCACCATCCTGCTCGACGGCGCAAGCGTCCGTTCGTGCCTGATGTTTGCGGTGCAGGCCGACGGCGCCAATATCGCTACGGTCGAGGGATTGGCTGACGTGCGAAAGTTGCATCCTCTGCAGCAGTCCTTCGCGGATTGTCACGGCCTGCAGTGCGGCTTCTGCACCCCGGGGATGCTGATGACCGCGAGCGACCTGATAAAAAATTTCCCGCTGTCCAGCGAAGAGGAGATTCGCGTTGGGCTTTCGGGAAATTTATGCCGATGCACCGGCTACCAGAATATCGTGAAAGCGGTGCAGCAAGCCGCGAAGACGATGCGCGAGGACAAACCTGCGTAAACCATCCGACGATTCGAGAAGAATTTCGGAAAGGAACGCTGTCGTTTAGATATACAAAAAGCTCGACCTGACTTTTTAGTCCGTTCGCTTGCGTTCAAGCACATGCGCCGTTTGCCGTGTTTCAGGCGATCGCGGTGGCGACCGGGCTCCATCCGCCCTTGGCCTTGATTTGACGCGCGGCAGGAATAATCTCCTCGCCGAAGCGCTGAATCTGCTCTGCCAGCTCCTCGACCATGCCGTTGCAGTCGAAGATGATCACCACCAGCGAATAGCCGGCGTTGGCAAATCGTTCGAGATCGCTCAACACCTGATCGGCGCTTCCGGTGAGGATCGGCCGCGGACGAAGATTCGCCTGCGGGTCGCCCGGCCCGGTCGCGCGCGCGGAGCTGACCGCCATCATGTAGAACTTGGACAGATCGCGGCGCATGCGATCTCCTTCGCGGCGAATCTCATCCTGTAGCGATGCGTATCGCGCCGGCTCGGCGTGCGTGTCGAGAAAAATCGGATAGAAGCCGTCACAATGGCGCGCCGCGCGGCGCGCCCCTTCGGCCACCACGCCGCCAAAGATAATCGGCGGACGCGGCTTCTGGAACGGTTTCGGATCCATCGAGAGCCGTTCGAAATTGAAATACTTGCCGTGAAACTCGACCTCGTCAGCCGTCCAAGAACGTTTGTAAATCTCGATGCACTCATTGGTAATCGCGCCGCGTTCTTTGAACGGCAAGCCCAGTGCGTCGAACTCTTCTTTCATCCATCCCGCGCCGACACCGAAGATCAGGCGCCCTTTGGAGATGATATCGACCGTGGCGAATTGGCGCGCGTCGCTCAGCGGATTGCGATAGGGCGCGATAATCACGCTGGGCCCGAACTTGAGCGTGCTGGTGCCCTGCGCGATCGCACTCATCGTGACCGCGATGTCGAGCATGTTGTGGCGCGATTCGTAGGCCCGCTGTCCCGAGGCGTTGGCCACGTGCGCGCTCGAAGAGACCATCGGCATGCAGACGTGATCGCCGAACCACATCGAGTGAAAGCCCGCGCGCTCGGAAAGCTGCGCGAACCTGACCGGATCCATCTGGTCCGCCGGCACGCTCTTCAAAAAGAAATTGACGTTATCGCGATAACCGACGCCGTGCGTGGTGCCGTAGAGGCCGATATCCATGATCTTCTCTCCTGACGCTGAAGTTTGGTCGACAAGCGATCGATCGACACCTGAGAGAAGTATTTAGTACGGCTGCGGCGCGTCTTCCAGCGTCGACGCGGCCAGTTGCCGGACGTAGAACTCCGCCGCAGCGTGACGGCTTTCACGAACCAGGGTTAAGCTCGGATGCCATCAGCCGGCTTCGCAACGCGGAATCCTGAGCCGCGTCGATCGCCGTCCACGCCATCGCGAGCGCGCCTTCGAACAGCGCACGATCGGCTTCTTCTCTCACGCAATGCGCGGTGAATTCCGGCTGATGATTCACCGCCGGCAGCGAGTTGATTCCGACAAACGGATGAATCGACGGCAAGGCGAGCGAGACGTTGCCCATATCAGTCGAGCCGGCCGCGGTTTGTGTTTCGTCGAACTTGCGGCCGAGGCCTTCGGCGTTGCGCGTATAGAGCGCCGCCAGTTCGCGGTCCGTCACCATCTCGGCGACCGGCTTATCGCCGCCAACGATTTCCAACTTGCATCCGGTGGCCAACGCTCCCGCCTCGAAGCATCGATTTACTCGCGGCAGCAGATCCTTGAGCTGCGCCAGCGTGCTGGAGCGGGCCATGTACTTGGCCGACGTGTACGCAGGCACGATGTTGGGTGCGGCGCCTCCCTTGGTGACGATCCCGTGGATGCGATCGGTGCTGCGAATATGCTGGCGCAGAAGCGCGATGCTGGTCTGCGCCACGGTCAGCGCGTCGGCCGCATTGATGCCGCGTTCGGGAAATGCCGACGCGTGCGACTCTTTGCCTCTGTATATGACGTCAAACATGGACGCCGCGATTATCGGCGGCGCGACCTGATCCCAGGGCGCTGGATGCACCATCATCGCCGCGTGCAGACCGTCGAACGCGCCCCGCTCGAGCATCACGATTTTTCCCGAAGGATGAATCTCTTCGGCGGGCGTCCCGAGCAATGTGATGGTGAGCCCGACGTCGTCGGCGACCTTCGCCAGCGCGATCGCCGCGCCTACGCCGAGCGCCGCGATAACGTTGTGGCCGCAGGCGTGCCCGATACTGGGCAACGAATCATATTCAGCGCAAAATCCGATGTGCAGCGGACCCGATCCCGCGCGCGCACGCACCGCGGTCGGAAGATCGCACACTTTGCGTTCGACCTTGAAGCCCGCATCCGATAGCGCCTCGGCGACCCACATCGAAGCCTTTTCTTCTTCCCAACCGAGCTCCGGGTTCGCATGAATGCGATGGCTCAGGTCGATCAGACTCTTGCGCGAAGCCTCGAGCTGCTCGTGCACTCCTTGCTTTGCGTCCACGCTCGTCAACCCTCCTCTGGTGGGGACTACAAAAATGCTCGCCGCGTAGCTATCGAGAATAAGCAATAAGTAGTCTTCGCCTACTTCACAAAGGAAGCAACCAAAAAAAAAGAAACGGAAATGGAACCAGGCGGTGCGACCTCAGCGCGCCGCCGGGCTCAAAGCCGTGTTGATTGGGAGGAAGGTGTGGCCGTTTCAGCTTGCGAGAAACGGCGGTGACGAATCGTCAGGTGAGCAGATTGATTAGTGTGTTTGCGCTGTTGGTTTGAGCAGCATCCGTACTCGTGGCGGTACTGCTACTGTTGTTGGCGGTGCTGTTCGCGCCGGTATTGTTGGTGCTCGAATTATCGAGCAAGCTCTGCTCCAGGCTATTTTGCACTTGTCCGCCGCCGCCAC
>DATJOQ010000376.1:0-8257 GCA_035506935.1 Binataceae bacterium (SeqCode)
TTTCTCGCTCTACGGATCGACCGCAGCCTACTATCACGAGACCTCGGTTAACGCCTTCAACTTCATGGCGCTGTTGGGCGGGCTTCGCGTCTCCGATTCCACCACCCTGATGGGCGTGTCCTACTTCACGATCGGGATGAGCCTGCTCACGCTGCTGTTCGTGTGGATTGGATATCTGATCTGGCAGAAGACCGAGCCCGAGCGGCTTAATCTGGGGATTCTGCTGGCGCTGTTCGGCTCGTTCATGTTCGCTCCACGCATGCACGAGCGCTACCTCTACCCGGCGCTGGTGTTCATTATCCCGCTGGTGGTCGAGACCCCGATCCTGGGCGTCGCGCTCGCGGTGATGAGCCTCACGTTCCTGGTGAATCTCGCCTACGTGATGCATATCCTGAACGCCAAAACTTTCTTCTCGACCTACGACCCCGCGGCGATGGTAATCTGCCTGCTCAACGTGGCGGCGTTTGCGGCGGTCGCGGCCTATGCGCATGGCTGGAATCTAATAGGCGAGGGCGTGTCGCTGGCCGAGTCGTGGCGGTCGCTCAGCGCGAATATAAGGGGCCCGGCCGAGCGCAATTGGGAAGAGCTCAAGGTGCTCGATTGGACACCGTCCGACACCACGATAATCGCGATCCTGGTCGTGGTCGCGGCGGCGATTCGTTTTTGGCGACTATGGTTTCCCAATGAGATCGTTTTCGACGAGGTCCACTTCGTCGGCCAGGCGCGGCATTATCTGCATAACCGACAATTCCTCGATCCCCATCCGCCGCTGGCCAAGCTCCTGATCGCCGTCAGTATCAAGATTTTCGGCGACCATTCGTGGGCCTGGCGGGTCCCGAACGCGCTGGCCGGCACCGGTCTAACCGCGATTACTTATCTGCTGGGACGGCGGATGTTCGGCTCGCGCTTCGCCGCGACGATAGCGGCCGCCTTCGTGCTGAGCGATGGCATGTTCCTGGTCGACTCGAGGGTCGCGGTGCTGGATATCGTGTATCTGACCTGTGCGGCCTGGTCTTACCTGCTGCTGTTTCGCTTCCTGCAAGCCACTGATCTGATAGAGCAGCGGCGCACCCTGCTCGGGCTCGCGATCGTGCTGGGCATGTGCCTGGGCGCGAAGTTCTATATCCCCGCGCTCACGTTCCTGCTGGTGATGGGATTCCTGCTGTTTTTCCTGTGGCAGGGCAGGGTGGTTGTAGGTAGCGGCCGGCACACGAGCGTTGTCGCGGACCCGCTGCGCTACCGGCGGATGGTCGGCGCGGTCGCGCTCGGCGGCGGCGTTGGTGCGATGGTCTACCTCGGAATCTTTTTGCCGCACTACGCGCTTGGATGGTGGGGCGGGATCGCCGACCTGTTCGCGTATTACGGAAAAGTCGCCTGGTACGAGAAGAGCGTCGCCAGCGCGACTCATCCGTACGCCTCCAGCGTGCTGAGCTGGCCGCTGATGCTGCGTCCGATCGCGTACTGGCAGGACTTTCCGGCCAAGGGAGACGTCGCCACGATCTGGGGCGGCGGTAATCCGGCGATCTGGTGGGGGGCGCTGACCGCGGTCTTTATCGTGGCGGCGCAGTGGTTCGAGCGCCGAAGCCTGACGCGCGCCTTTCTCGCGATCGGTTACGTCTGTTACCTGCTAATCTGGATTCCCAACGCGATCTACGGCCGCACGCTTTTTCTCTACCATTATATGCCGGCGGTGTACCTGGGCTTTTTGGCCCTGGCGCTGGTGCTGCTTGAATGCTGGGAGGGGCGCGCGAAGCTGGTGGAGCAGGCTGCGATCATGTTGACCCTGCTGCCGGTCTTCATGCTCGGTATCGGTCCGGGAATCGGAATCGTGGCTTTCGCCGCGATCGCGGTGGTGTGGGTGGAACTCCTGCGGCGCACCGAGTATGCGGGCAAGTGGGTGTGCGGAACGTTCCTGTGCGTCGCGTTTATATTGTTTATCTACTTCTTCCCGATATGGACCGGGATGCGGATCGAGCGGGCCGGCTACTACGCGCGCATGTGGCTGCAGGGCTCTAACTTCGGCAACTGGAGCTGGATCTAGCGATGATGACGCCGTCGCGACCTCAGACATTGCTTCGGTTATCGGGCGCTATCGCGCTGACCGTAGGCCTGTCGGCGGCGGGGTCGTTCGGTGCGCGCGAGCTGAATGCGGCCCAGAGTCCGCCGGCTCAGAGCCCGGCGGTTCAGGGCGCGGTGGTTCTCAAGCCGGCATCGCAGACCTCGATGGCGCCGGCGGCGCAGAGCACCAAACCTCAGGAAGCTGCGATCCAGGTTCCCGCCGGGACGAACAAGATAGCCAACGGCAGCTTCGCCAAAGGCGCGGGCGACTCGCCGGACCATTGGCGCACCGAAGGATGGGAGCAGAAGTCGGACGTCACCAGCTACACCTGGATACATGAATCCAGCCAACCCGCCGAGCTCGAGGTGGATAATTCCAAGCCTAACGATGCCCGCTGGATGCAGGCGATCGATCTCGAGCCAGGTTGGTACTATCTCGGCGCGCAGGTGCGCACCGAGGGGGTGGGCCAAAACAACACCGGCGCTTCGGTCAGTATCATGGAAGATGGCGCGATGTCGCACGACGTGCGCGGCACCACGTCGTGGCACGAGATTGGATTTTACCTGAAGATCGGCAGCCGCGGTGGCGATATCGAAATCGCGCTGCGCGTGGGCGGTTACGCGAGTCTCAACACCGGGCGCGCGTTCTTTCGCGACGTCAAGGTGATCCCGGTCAAAGCGCCGGCCGAAGGTGTGGCGAGCTTCGAGCTGGATACGGTGCGCAAGGAATCGGCCGAGCCGCCGGTCGGCCAGCCGTGGACCCTGGCGGCGACTTTCGTGCTGCTCGCGGCGATCTCCTATTTCGGCTGGAACATGTTCGCAAATCCGACTCCCGCGGCGCGGCAGGAGCGAATCGTGGAACGCGAGCAGCCCAAGAAATCCGCGCGCCAATAGACCCGGCGCAGCATCTTTAATCGCTGCTTTTTCGATCAACTGATCATTTCTGCGCTGGCGCCATGTTGACGGGACCGGTTTTGAACACCGGCCGACGGGTGATCGCGGCCTGCGCTTCGACCTCCTTGAGCAACTTTCTCTCCTGGACGCCGCGCGAGATGCATTCGGCGTTGCTCAGCGGATGAAAGGGAACGCGCAAAGGCGTCGCGAATATGCCCTGGACCGAGACGGTGCTGGCCTCGGGGCCGTCGGGTTTGACGTGGAAAGTGTAGACCGCCGACGAATCCTGCGTTGGCTCGACCGCCTCCTTTCCGAAAGCGCTTCCGACGATTCCGCAATCGGCGTCCTTCGGCGTGAATTTGACGGTTTGCGCTTCGATTATTCCGTGAGTCGGATCGTTGGCCTGAACGCGGTAAGCGTGCGCTGTTATCACGTGCATCACGGCGTCCAGGGCAAGGTCGTAAGGTAGTTTGAGCTCCACCTGGGTGCGTTCGATAGGCAGGACTTGCGTCCGGGGGGGATAGAAACAGGCATTGAGGAGCAGAGAAAGGGCAAACAAGGCTACAGGTCGAAGATTTGAAGTGATCATGGCTTTGGCGGATCATAGGCACATTCCGCTTCAGTGTTAACGATTACGGTGTTTGGTCGGCTGACGCGTGTTCTCCCTTTGCGCGAGGCTTGTGCTATCTTAAGGGCGCGAGAAAAGACATGTCTGGCCATTCAAAGTGGAGTTCGATCAAGCATAAGAAGGCTGCCCGCGACGCAAAGCGCGGCAAGCTCTTCACCAAGCTGATCAAGGAAATCACCATCGCTGCGCGCCTCGGCGGCGGTGATATCAACGCCAATCCTCGTCTGCGCACGGCGGTCAACACGGCCAAGGCGCAATCGATGCCCAACGATAATATCGATCGCGCGATCAAGAAGGGGACCGGCGAACTGGGTGGTGCGCAGCTCGAACAGATCACCTACGAGGGCTACGGGCCGGGCGGCGTCGCGATTATCGCCGACGTGCTGTCGGATAATCGCAACCGGGTCGTTGCCGATCTGCGCTTCATGTTCTCGCGCCACGGCGGAAATCTCGGCGAGTCGGGATGCGTCGCCTGGATGTTCAAGAAGAAGGGGCTGATCACGGTCGACAAGAAGGCGGTGGAAGAAGATCGCCTGATCGAGATTGCGCTCGAAGCCGGCGCCGAGGATGTCAGTTCCGGCGACAGTGAATTCGAGATCGTGACCTCGCCCGAGAATTATCAGGCGGTGCGCACCGCGCTGGAGAACGCCAAGATACCGGTGATCGGCGGCGAAGTCAGCCTGGAACCGGATAATACGGTCAGAGTTTCCGGCCATACGGCCGAACAGGTTTTGAAGCTGGTCGAGGATTTGGAAGATCACGACGACGTGCAGAGCGTGTCGGCGAACTTCAATATCGACGACGACGAGCTGGCGCGGCTGTCGGCCTAGTCGGTAGTGCTGGCCGGCCGGCGGCGCAGCGTGGAACGTGACACGGGGCGGCGCGCCCCGACGTGGGTGGGGCATGCGGGTGATTGGGGTGGATCCGGGTAGTGCGGTCACGGGGTACGGCGTGGTCGACGGCGATGGCCGCAATTTCAATCGAATAGCTTCCGGCACGATACGTACGCGCCCGCGCGACGGCGGCGCGCTGAGACTCAGAACGATCTATGAACGATTAACTTCGTTGCTCGACGAGCACCTGCCGGACGCGGTGAGTCTGGAGCGCAGCTTCGTGGCGGAGAACGTGCAGAGCGCGTTTCGTCTGGGTGAGGCGCGCGCGATGGTGTTGCTGGCGGCAGCGCAGCGCGATCTCGCCCTGTTCGAGTACAATCCCACCGACGTCAAGCTCACGGTCGCGGGTTATGGACGCGCGGACAAGGAGCAGGTGAAATTCATGGTGCGACGCGCCTTCAATCTGGCCGATTCGCTCGAACTTGCCAGCGACGCGGCCGACGCGCTCGCGCTCGCGCTATGCCATCTGACGATCGCGAGGAATCCGGCGGCGCTCAGCGCGAACGCTGGTCGGAGCGCCCGGCGCTGGCGGATATCGGCGCGGGGAACGCCATGATTGCAACGCTTCGCGGAATCCTTCAGGCGCGCGACTCGGGCCGGCTGGTGGTCGAGAGCGGCGGGGTGGGCTACGAGGTGTTTATTCCGCTCAGCACCTACTACCAATTACCGCCGATCGGCGCGGATGTGTTGCTCGAAATCCGGCAAGTGGTGCGCGAGGACGCGCTCAACCTTTACGGCTTCGTGACTAGCGGCGAGAAGCGCGCGTTCGATCTGCTGATGCAGGTGCAGCACGTCGGGCCGAAGCTCGCGCTGGCGATTCTCTCGACGCTAACCCCGGTGGAGCTGGTGGCGGCGATCGGGCGAGAAGACGTCGAGCGAATCGACGCGGTGCCCGGAGTGGGACCGAAAGTCGCAGAGCGAATCGTGCGCGAACTGCGCGACAAGGCTGCGGAGCTGAAGTTGCTGGCGCCAGAGCCTGGTTCAACCACGTCAGCATCTGCAGCGGGCGGCGACGGCGCGAGCGCGCTCGACGATGCGGTCTCGGCGCTGGTGAACCTCGGCTACAAGCCGGCCGAGGCCAAACGCGCAGTCGATGCGGTTTCGGCCAACGGCATCGCCGAGGGCGCCGAGCTGGAGGCTGTCATCCGTAAATCGCTGGCGGTGTTGCTAAGTGAGCGATGAGGCGGTCAAGAGCGGACGCCGCACGGCCTCCGCAAGCGGCGCCGAGCGGGTCACGGCGGCGCCGGCCGAAGCGGACGAACATACGATCGATCTTTCGCTGCGTCCGCGTAGCCTGGAAGAGTTCGTCGGCCAGGATCGAATCAAGAGGGTGCTCAGGATCTCGATCGACGCGGCGCGCGCCCGCGCCGACGTGCTAGACCATGTGCTGTTCTCGGGTCCGCCCGGGCTCGGTAAGACTTCGCTGGCGCACATAATAGCGCGCGAATTGGGCGTCAACCTGCGCTCGACCTCGGGCCCCGCGATCGAGCGCGCCGGCGACCTCGCCGCGATCGTTAACGATCTTGAACGCGGCGACGTTCTGTTTATCGACGAGATCCATCGCCTGTCGCGCGCGGTCGAGGAAATTCTTTATCCGGCGATGGAGGACTTCGAGCTGAATATCGTGGTCGGACGTGGGCCGGGCGCGCGCTCGATGCGGCTGGCGGTCAAGCCGTTCACGATGATCGGCGCGACCACGCGCTCGGGCTTGTTGAGCTCGCCGCTGCGCGACCGCTTCGGCCAGCAATTCCATCTTGACTTCTACAACAAAACCGAGCTGGCGGAGGTAATCCGGCGCTCGGCGCGCCTGCTCAAAGTGCGGATCGATGACGAAGGCTCGGCGGAACTGGCCTCGCGCTCGCGCGGCACGCCGCGAATCGCGAATCGGTTGCTTCGACGGGTGCGCGATTTTGCGCAGGTGTACAAGGCATCGACGGTCACGCGCGACGTCGCGCTGAAAGCGCTGGAGTTGCTGGAAATCGACGCCTGCGGCTTCGACAAGATGGATCGCGCGATCCTGATCACGATCGTGGACAAGTTCGACGGCGGCCCGGTCGGAGTCGAGAGCCTGGCGGCAGCGATCGGCGAGGAGCGCGACACGATCGAAGAAGTCTACGAACCGTATCTGCTGCAGGAAGGTTTTATTGCGCGGACGGCCAAGGGGCGCGTCGCGACCCCGCGCGCGTATACGCATCTGGGGCGCAACAAGCAGGGGAGTTTGCTGTAGCGCCGCGCTTGTCTTAGCTGTCGCTCCTCTTTCTTGTCATTCCGAGCGCAGCGAGGAATCTACGCGGGCCGATTGGCCTCATCCCGGCATTTTGATCCGGCCGAGCCGTAAATATTGAATTCCTCGGGCTACTATGATTCTGCCGCGGCATTTTTGTATGATAACCGCATCAAACCACAGGTATTACAACCTGAGCGCTGTGCCATAGAGTTGACGGAGCGCTCGACAAAAGGAGTCGGTATTCAAGGCGATGGCGTTCAAACATATCAAGGTTCCTAGCGACGGCGAGAAAATCAGGCTCAAACCCGATCACACGCTCGAAGTTCCCAACAATCCGATCCTGCCGTTTATCGAGGGCGACGGCACCGGCCGTGATATCTGGCGGGCCTCCCAGTACACCTTCGACGGCGTGGTCAAGAAAGTTTACGGCGGCAAGCGCAAGATCGCCTGGATGGAAGTCTACGCGGGCGAGAAAGCTTACCAGCAGTTCAACACCTGGCTGCCGGACGAAACGGTCGAGGCTTTCCGCGAATACCTGATCGGAATCAAGGGTCCGCTCACCACACCGGTCGGCGGCGGTATCCGCTCGCTCAACGTCGCGCTGCGCCAGATGCTCGACCTCTACGTATGCCTGCGCCCGGTGCGCCATTTCGCCGGTGTGCCGAGCCCGGTCAAGAATCCGGAAAAGCTCGACGTCGTGATCTTCCGCGAGAATACCGAGGACATCTACGCCGGAATCGAATGGCAGGCGGAAACGCCCGAAGCCAAGAAAGTGATCGCGTTCCTGCAGAAAGAGATGGGCGTGCAGAAGATCCGTTTCCCGGAGACATCGGGAATCGGTATCAAGCCGATTTCGCGCGAAGGATCGGAGCGGCTGATTCGCGCCGCGCTCGAGTACGCGATCAAGCACAAGCGCAAGAGCGTCACCCTGGTGCACAAGGGCAATATCATGAAGTACACCGAGGGCGCGTTCCGCGATTGGGGCTACGAGCTGACCAAGCGCGAGTTCCAGGGCAAGGCGATCGGATGGGACGATTGTAACGGCAAGCCACCCGCGGGACAGGTCCTGGTGAAGGACAATATCGCCGATATCACGCTGCAGCAGATTCTCACGCGGCCCGACGAGTTCGACGTGATCGCGACCATGAATCTCAACGGCGACTATCTGTCGGACGCGCTGGCGGCGCAGGTGGGCGGAATCGGAATCGCGCCGGGCGCGAATATCAATTACGTCACCGGCCACGGCGTGTTCGAAGCGACGCACGGCACCGCGCCCAAGTACGCGGATCAGGACAAGGTGAATCCCGGTTCGGTGATCCTGTCGGGTGTGCTGATGCTCGAGCATATGGGATGGCAGGAAGCGGCCGATGCGATCGTACGCGGGCTCGAGAAGAGTATCGCGAACAAGACCGTGACCTACGATTTCGAGCGGCTGATGACCGGAGCGAAGCTGCTCAAGTGCTCGGAGTTCGGCAAGGCGATCGTGGATAACTGCGGGGCGTAATCCTCGGCGCCTTTGCGCGATAAATAATGAATGAAGCCGCCGCGACGCGAAGC
>DATJOQ010000377.1:0-13169 GCA_035506935.1 Binataceae bacterium (SeqCode)
GACAGCTTGGAACGCGAACTGCGCCGCGCAATCGACGGCGAAGTGCGCTTCGATCCCGCCGCGCGCGCTCTCTACTCAACCGACGCTTCGAATTATCGCCTGGTGCCGCTTGGCGTTGTTATCCCGCGCCATGAAGGCGACGTCATCGCGGCAGTGACGCTCGCGCGCGAAAACCGGATTCCGATTTTGCCGCGCGGCGGCGGTACCAGTCTCGCGGGACAAACCTGCAACAGCGCGATGGTGCTGGATTTCTCGAAGTACATGCACGCGATCGGTGAGATCGACGTCGAACGCAGGCTGGTGACGGTCCAACCCGGCGCGGTGCAGTCGCAGCTCAATGCCTCCCTGCTCCGCCACGATCTGTTTTTCGCGCCCGATCCGGCGACCAAGGATCGATGCAATATCGGCGGAATGATCGGCAACAACTCGTGCGGCGCCCATTCCGTCGCTTACGGCAAAACCGTCGACAACGTCGAATCGCTCGACGTCCTGCTTTACGATGGCACGCGGTTGAACCTCGACGGGGTTTCCGACGAATCCGCTGTTGGTCGCGTCGGAGGCTTGTACCAGCGTTTGCGCGAACTCCGCGATCGCTACGGTGATTTGATCCGCCAGCGCTACCCGCGAATTCCGCGCCGGGTGTCGGGCTACAATCTCGATCAGCTACTGCCGGAAAACGGATTCAATCTTGCGCGCGCTTTAGTCGGCTCCGAAGGCACGCTCGCGATCACGCTGAACGCAACCCTGCGCCTGGTTCCACGACCGAAGCGCCGCGCCCTGTGCGTGCTTGGCTTCCGCGATATTTTCGTCGCCGCGGATCAATCGCCCTGGATTCTCGAACATCGCCCCGACGCGCTCGAAGCTTTCGACCATCGGCTGGCCGAGTTCTGCCGCATAACCGGCATGCACAAAGATCTGCTGCGGCTCCTTCCAGAGGGCAATAGCTTTCTGGTGATCGAACTCGGCGGAGAAACGGCTGAAGAAGCCCGCGGCCGCGCGGAGGCTTTGTGCGATCAAGCGCGCCGCGTCGCGGATTGTATCGGCGTGCGGCTGATGCTTGACGAGAGCGAGCAGCGCGGGATTTGGACGCTTCGCGAATCCGGCCTCGGCGCCAGCGCTGCGATTCCCGGCTATCCGCGCACCTGGCCCGGCGCTGAAGACGTCGCGGTCGCGCCCGCGAAGCTCGGCGCGTATCTGCGCCGCTTCGCCGCCCTGCTCGACGCTCATAAACTCGAAGCCGCGGTCTACTACGGCCACTTCGGCGATGGATGCGTCCACTGCCGCATTAACTTCGATCTCGAAAGCGCGGCCGGCGTTCAGCGATTCCGCGCATCGATGGAGCAAATCGCGGATCTCGTGGTCGAGTTTGGCGGCTCGCTTTCCGGCGAGCACGGCGACGGCCGCGCGCGCTCCGAGTTTCTGCCCAGGACTTTCGGCCCCGAGTTGATCGAGGCTTTCGCTGAGTTCAAGCGCGCGTTCGATCCCGACGCCATGATGAATCCTGGCGTGATCGTCCGTCCCGACGCCATCGATTCTCATCTTAGGCTCAGCCCCGATCGGAAGTTGCCTTCGCCCGCGACTCATTTCGATTTCAGCGACGATGGCGGTTTCGCCGGCGCGGCGCTGCGATGCGTCGGCATCGGCAAATGCCGCAAACTCGACGCGGGCACGATGTGTCCCTCGTACATGGCGACGCGCGAGGAGGAGCATTCGACCCGCGGGCGTGCTCATCTGCTGTTCGAGGCGCTGAGCGGCGAGTTGCTCAGCGGCGGGATGGCGAGCGAATCCGTGCGCGAGGCGCTCGATCTCTGCCTCTCATGCAAAGGATGCAAACGCGAATGCCCCGCTGGAGTCGACCTCGCGATGTACAAAGCCGAATTCCTCGCGCACTACTACCAGGCGAATCGCCGGCCTTTGCGCGATCGAATATTCGGCCGCATCCACGATTATGCGCGTCTCGGCGCGCTCGCTCCGCGCCTGACGAACGTGCTTTCCGCAAGCTCCGCAACCTCGAGCATCGTGAAACAGATCTTGAACGTCCATCGCGAACGCACGCTGCCGCGCCTTGCAAAGCGTTCATTTCGATCGTGGTTTCTCGATCGTCGAAGTCAAAACCACAATGGTCGCGAAGTTCTGCTGTTCCCGGATACTTTCAACAATTTCTTCCAACCTGAAGTTGCGATCGCAGCGGTCGAAGTGCTCGAGCGCGCGGGTTTTCGCGTGACGATTCCGCCGGTCGATCTGTGCTGCGGCCGCCCGCTCTACGACGTCGGCATGCTCGATCTTGCCAAGCACCGCCTGACGCAAATCCTTGACGCCCTTACGCCATTCGTCGAACGCAATATCAGCTTGGTCGGACTCGAACCTAGCTGCATCCTGACCTTTCGCGACGAATTGCCGCGCCTGATGCCGCGCGATCCTCGTGCAAAGGCGCTGGCGAATCGCGCGATGCTGCTGGATGAGTTTCTGGTTCGCGACGCAAAAGATTTCGTGCCGCCGGCGATCGCCCGGCGCGCGTTGCTTCACGGCCACTGCCATCAGAAAGCAATCGCAGGCCTCGGTAGCGAGCTCAAAATTCTAAGAGAAATGGGCGGGCTCGCGCTCACCGAGCTCGACGCGGGATGCTGCGGGATGGCGGGTGCGTTCGGTTACGATCGCGAGCACTTTGACGTCTCACGCAAGATCGGCGAGCGCGTGCTGCTTCCGGCGGTGCGGAGCAGCGATCCCGACACGCTGATAATCGCCGACGGCTTTTCATGCCGCTCGCAGATCGCGCAATTCTGTCCCGGCCGGCGGCCCATGCATCTCGCCCAGCTGCTGAATCTGCGCTGAAATATCCGCCGGCGTCTGAGATACTGTAATCTGCAACCCTGATGCGCTAGCGTTCGCGAGCGGAGGTATGCCGATGCGTCTTGGAATCACGATCCCTCTCGAAGGTTTTCAAAACCGCGGTCTTATCGATCTTGTACGGCGCGCCGAGGCGCTCGGCTACACTGACCTCTGGTCGATGGAGTCATTCGGCAACGACGCGTTTTCGCCCTTGGCCGCGGCCGCCGCGGTGACCGAACGATTGCGTCTGGGCACTGCGATCGTGCCGGTATTCACCCGCCCGCCCGCATTGACCGCGATGTCGTCGGCCACGGTTCAGCAAATCTCCAACGGGCGCCTGATCCTGGGGCTCGGAATCTCGACTCCGGTTATCGTCGACCAGTGGATGGGCGTGCCCTTCAAGAAGCCCGTCACCTTGATGCGCGAGACAGTCGAAGCGCTGCGCGCGATCTTCGCCAAGAATCGCGTCGTGATGAACGGCAAGACGATCAGGATCAACGGCTTCCGGCTCGATTTCGAGCTCGAAACGCCGCCACCAATATTTATTGGTGCGCAGGGCCCCAAGATGCTGCGCCTGGCGGGCGAGATCGGCGACGGCATGATCACCAATTTCATCACGCCCGAAACGCTGCCTTCGATGCTCGAACACGTGAAGCAGGGCGCACTCGCCGCGGGCAAGGACCCGTCGAAGCAGGACGTCGTGGTCCGAATCGTCACCGTGGTCGACGAAGATATCGATCAGACCAGGACCGAGCTTCGCCGCTATCTCACCGCCTACGTGACCGTGCCGCAGTACAACCAGTTCTTCCGCGGAATCGGATTCGAGCACGAAGCGGCGGAAGCGATCGCGGCGTGGAACGCTGGCGATCGCAAAAAAGCGCTGGAGTGCGTATCGGACAAAATGGTCGAGTCAATCCTGGTGTTCGGAAGCGCCGATCAATGCCGCAAGCGGCTTGAGGCGTACGACGCCGCCGGCGTGAAGACCGTGACATTGTGGCTGAGCTCGTTCGCCCGCGATCCCGAGAAGAAACGCGCGAGCGTCCTGCACGCGATGGAAGCACTGGCGCCCAGATGATCGCGCTTTAGCTGAAGGTGCGTCGCGCGAGAAAGAAAACCGCAGCGCCCACCACCGCATAGACCACCACGCCTTCGATCAGATCGAGGCCGGTGGTGGCGACGAACACCGCGAGCACCAGTATCGTCGCGACGATCGCGACTATCTGCTCGATGCGGCGTTCGCGCGCGCGCACCTTGGCCACGTGCTCGGAAATTGCAGCGCCGCAGTTCGGACACCTGCCACCGCGCTTGATCACCAGGTCCGCGTCGCACTCAGGACATTCGATCTTGGTTCTGAGCGGCACGCGAGAATCCTAGCCCTAAAACGCGCGGATCAGAAACCACAAACGCCGAGCCGGGATAACCCGAACTCGGCGTTCGACGTAGAGGAGAAAACTATCGCGAGCTTTAGGCGCGCACCTTCGCCAGATTTCTGCGACCTTGGTTCGCGCGCGATTCGGTCTTGCGCTGGACCGGCCTCGCCGTGCGATAGGTTTTCGCTGGCTGCGTCAGCACTACCGCGACCGCGGCCGGCTCGGCCGCCGGTGCCTCGCTTGCACGACGCGCCTGATCCATCACCAGCCTGAGCTTGCGCTCCTTCCACGCGCGCAATCCGCGGCGCAGATATTCAGGGTTGATATCGAGCATCTCGCAAACGTTATCGAATGAAAAAATCCACTTTTTGTCTTCGAGATTGATCCACTCTTCCGCATCTCGAAACAGCCGTTGGCCCTTGTTGGTCGGGGAATCGATGCACTTCATGAAGCATTCGATAGCGTCTTCCAAAACGCTCAGAATGAGCCGCTTTTCCCCCTCGAGCAGATGCTTGCGGCGCATCGCCTCGAAATATTGCACAGGCAAAAGTGTGTCGGGCTCGAATAACCCCGGCAGCCTTTCGTCCAGTGTTTCTCGTTCTTGCATCTTTCCTTCCTTGTTTTCCGTCACCGGTTCGTTTATCGCCACCACCACCACCCCTCCCTGTTCTACAGACGTCTCAGTGCATAAAGACGCTGACACTTTGGTTAATATTCACTCACTCTTCGTTTTCGTCTTGATAAATTTCGTGCCACGCCATCTGGATCGCTTCCAGCAAGGATTCGTTGGAATCCCCGGGATCGTCGTCGAATTCGTCAAGGTCCGCGACCCATTGGCGAAGATCGGTGAAGCGGACGTCCAGGGGATCCACCCCAGGATGGTTCTCCGCCAACACCTCAGCAATTTCTTCCGAATCCTGCCACTTAAGGCCCATCTGCTAATGCTCCTGTCGCCCGCTTAATCGAAGGCCGCGCGCATCAGGTTCACGACAACTCCTCCACCGACTTTTTCTCGAATGCGTCGCGGATGGCCACGTCCATAATTCTCTGCGCAAAGGGCGTAGTTACCTGGTTCAGTTGATCGACCGTCGCCGCGATAGCTTCGCGATCCTGTCCCGTGCGTTGAGCTTCGAGCATCGCCGCCAGTTCTTCGATTCGCGCGCGCTCGGCGCGATCAAGCAGATGACCATACTCGCGCAACTGCTTCGACAATGCGCCCAGTATCTGTTCGGCGTCGTTGCGCGCCTGGATCAATAGGCGCTGGGTCAAATCCTCTTCACCAAGGTCGAGCGCTTCTTCCAGCATCCGCTCGATCTCTTCGTCGGTCAGGCCGTAGCTCGGCTTGACGTCCACCGAATGCTCGCGCCCGGTGCGCTCGTCGCGCGCGGTGACGTTCAGGATGCCGTTGGCATCGATCAGAAAAGTCACCTCGATACGCGGGAGGCCGGCCGGCTGCGCCTGAATCGGACCCAGCTTGAAGCGCGCCAGGCTGCGGCAGTCTTGCGCCAGCTCACGCTCGCCCTGCAGCACGTGAATATCGACGTGCGTCTGATTGTCCACCGCGGTCGTGAACATCTCCTTGACGCTGGTCGGGATCGTGGTGTTGCGATGGATTAACCGTTCCATCACGCTGCCCATGGTCTCGATTCCCAGCGACAGCGGCACCACGTCGAGCAGCAGCATGTCGCGGCGCGCGCCGGTCAGAATCCCCGCCTGAACCGCCGCTCCGAGCGCCACCACTTGATCGGGATCGATCGAGCAGAGCGCGCTTCGGCCAAAGAAGCTCTCTACGCGCCGGCGCACCAGCGGGGTTCGCGTGGAACCGCCGACCAGCACCACCGCGTCGATATCGGAAGCCGCGAGGCTCGCGTCCTTTAGCGCGAGCGAACATTTTTCCAGCGTGCGATCCACCAAGCCGTCAACCATCCGTTCGAATTCGGCACGAGTCAAATTCTTGCGCACCGTCCGTCCTGGTAGCTCCAGAACGATCTCCGTGCTCTCGGTGCTGCTGAGGCGCTTCTTGGCTGCCTCCGCTTCGCCGCGAGCGCTGTTCCAAGCCAAGCGCTCGACCTTCAGAGATTCGGGCAGGTCGCTGAGAATAAAATCGACCAGCGCCCGATCCATGTCGTCGCCACCGAGATGAGTGTCGCCGTTGGTCGCGAGCACCTCGAAAATCCCTTCCTTGATGCTCAGGATCGAAATATCGAACGTGCCGCCGCCCAAGTCGTAGACAGCAACCCGCCCCGACGCCATGCTGTGCAAGCCATATGCCAGAGAAGCCGCAGTGGGCTCGTTAACCAGGCGAACGACCTCAAGGCCGGCTAGTCTCCCAGCGTCTTTTGTGGCCTGGCGTTGCCCGTCATTGAAGTAGGCGGGCACCGTGATCACAACCTTTTCGACCTTCTGCGAGGTGGCGGTCTGTGCCCAATTCTTGAGCTTCCGCAGAATTTCTGCCGAAATTTGCGGCGGCGTATAAGAGCGTTTTCCAACCTGGAATCGCACCAAAGCTCCGCTGAGATCGGCAAACGCGTAGCGATGGCGCTCCTCCGGCGCGATTTCATCACCACCCAAGCCCATATAACGCTTGACCGACCGTATCACCGCGCCGTATTCGTCCCCCGCCAGGCCCATCGCGCATATCTGACCATTGCGCTCGACGTTAAAGCGCGGCTCAAGCTCGATTGCCTCTGACCCGACTTCGACGGATCCATCGGGCGCCAGCGCCACAACAGACGGCAGCAACGGATTGCCGGTTGCGGGGTCGGCAATCACGCGCGGACCGTCTCCATCCATGACAGCTATCAGGCTGTTGGTGGTCCCCAGATCGATTCCAAAAATAGTGCTCATGCAATCGTTGCCTACACCAAATGGGCGCCCGTCAGAACGATTTGGTCGACTGCGAGGACGTACCTTGCGCCGATTCCAACGATTCCAAATCCCGCTCAACGTCGCGGATCAAAGTGCGCAGATAAGCGATTTTTGAAAGTATCGCTTTAAGGTCCGCCTTCAGCTCGCCGCTATCCGATGCGCCTGCGTCCCATGTGGCGAAATTCTTCTGCAGCTCCTCCTCGGCTTCGCTGGCCAGTTCCTGCAATGTCTGACGGCGTTCCCGCACGGCGGTTACAAGCTCGCGCGACAACTTTCCACTGTCACCGCCAGAGTCACGCAATTGTGCGAGTTCTTCCTGCACCTCGAACACCAGTTCCGCCAAGTCGAGTGGCACTCCCTTGTTGTCGTCGGAGAGCTTGTCGCCGCTAAGTTCCAGCCAGTAGCGGCCACGACTAATCGGATCGCGCAAGGTTCGATAGCTGCGCGTCAGCAATGCGGTGCTCTTCAAGCTGGCGTCGCGGACGGCGTCGCTGGCGGATGCGAAACGATCGGGATGCAACAGGCGGCCGCGAGCGTGATAAGCGCCTTCGAGCTGGCGCAGATCCAGACTCAGGCGGCGCGGAAATCCCAGCGCCGCGAAATAGTCGACTTCAAGCGCTAGTGGAGCGCCACAATCGCGGCATAACAGCTGCGGTTCCTGTTGCCGCGCGCAGGTAGGACATCGGATCATTGATGTAATGGAGTTGCTGATACCCCGCCCCGCTCATACCGTGAAAGATTCCCCGCATCCGCACGAGTGCTTGACGTTGGGATTGTGGAGCCGAAATCCCGCGGACATCAGCTCCTCGGCGTAATCCAGTTCAGTTCCGTTTAAATACAAAAAGCTCTTTTTGTCTACCAAAAGCCGTGCGCCGTCGCGCTCAAATATCTTGTCGCGTTCCTTGGCCTCGTCGATCTCCATCCGGTACTGCAGCCCCGAGCATCCCCCGCCCACGACCTTGACGCGCAACCCCGCGTTCGGCTTATCGGCCACCAATTGCTTGATCTTGGCCACGGCGTTTTCAGACAGCGAAATCATAAGTCGTTGCGCCTGGCGCTTTAGCTCTTGGCCTCGCTCTTCTTCGCGTCTTCGGACGAAGATCCCTTGCGCTTCTGCCAGTCGGTGATCGCGGCCTTGATAGCGTCCTCAGCCAGCACGGAGCAGTGGATCTTAACCGGCGGCAGGTTCAGTTCCTTGACGATACTGGTGTTCTTGATCGCCATCGCCTCTTCGAGCCGCTTGCCCTTGACCAATTCCGTGACGTAGCTCGAGCTCGCGATCGCGCTGCCGCATCCGAAGGTCTTGAAGCGCGCGTCCTCGATAATGCCGTCGTCGCTGATCTTGAGCTGCAGCTTCATCACGTCGCCGCACTCCGGCGCGCCGACGATTCCGGTGCCCACGTTGGGCTCGTCCTTGGCGAAGCTGCCGACGTTACGAGGATTGCTATAGTGATCGATAACCTTATTGGAGTAAGCCATATCGTTCTCCGCCTTGCGCCAAATCGCTCAGTCGCGCCGCCATTCCACTGATTTGAGATCGATTCCTTCTTTCGCCATCTCGTAGAGCGGCGACATGTCGCGCAGCCGCTTTACTTCCTTCACCACCCGATCCGCCACATAGTCGACTTCTTCTTCCGTGTTGAACCGCCCCAGGCCAAATCGGATTGAGCTGTGAGCCAGCTCCTCCTCGGTGCCGAGGGCGCGAATCACGTACGACGGCTCGAGCGTGGCCGAAGTGCAAGCAGAGCCCGAGCTCACCGCCACGTCGTGGATTCCCATCAGCAACGACTCACCTTCTACATACGCGAAGCTGACGTTCAGGTTGCCCGGCAGGCGTTCGGTCGGATGGCCGTTCAGGTAAATTTCGTCGAGCCGCTCGAATAATCCCGCCTGCAGCTTGTTGCGTAGATCGATTAGCCGCGCGGCCTCAGCCGGCATCTCTTTGCCCGCTATCTCGCAGGCTTCGCCCAGACCGACGATTCCAGTCACGTTGAGCGTGCCCGAACGCATGCCGCGCTCATGTCCGCCTCCGTCGATTATCGGCGTCAGTCGCACGCGCGGCCCCTTCGAGCGAACGTACAGCGCTCCGATCCCCTTGGGGCCGTAGATCTTGTGCGCCGAGAGCGACAAAAGGTCGATTCCGAGCGCTTCGACGTCGACCGGCACCTTGCCCACGCCCTGGGTCGCGTCACAATGGAAGACCACGCCTTTTTCTTTCGCGATCTTGCCGATTTCGGCGATCGGATGAATCGTGCCGATCTCGTTGTTGGCGAACATCACGGTTATCAGGACGGTCTTGTCGGTGATCGCCTTGCGAATTTCGTCCGGGTCGACCATGCCGTTCTTGTCGACCCGCAAATACGTGATCGTGGCCTTGCCCGCGCGCTCCAGCGCCTTGCAGCTGTCGAGCACCGCTTTGTGCTCGGTAACGCAGGTGATGACGTGATTGCCCTTCTCTTTGTAAAACTCAACCACGCCCTTGATTGCGAGATTGTCGGATTCGGTGGCGCCGCTGGTGAAGATTATCTCCTTGGATTTCGCGTTGATCAGCGCCGCGATCTGGTTGCGCGCCTTGTCCACTCCTTCTTCGGCGGCCCAGCCGAAGGAATGGTTGCGGCTCGCCGCGTTGCCGAACCTGTCGCTGAAGTACGGCATCATCGCGTCGAGCACCCGCTGGTCAAGCGGTGTAGTCGCGTGATTGTCCATGTAAATCGGCAGCTTAACCATTCCCTCTCCTGGCCAAAAACTACGATAAAAAATTAGTGGACTCGTTAGGTATAATATAGCCGCTATTCACTCGATGTCAACGAGGCGGCGCTGCTTTCAGACTACCGTTTTTAATTGTGGACTGGTTAAGGCTAGTAAGGCAAAGCGACCGTTTTGTCAAGGCTATTCGGTGTTTCTTACCGCGCGGTCAGCAACAATCGATACCCTGCCAAAGACGCCCGCGTTATTAGTCGACCTCAGCACCAGCTTTTTCCGAAGAAGGCGTCCTGATATCGATCCGATCATTGCTAAACCATCACGTCCGCGATCTTGTCCACCTCGCGAAGCTTTGGAAAAAGCCACATCCAGGTACCCACCACCGCTATTGTGCCGATTCCGCCCATAACCACCGACGGCACCGTGCCGAACCAATGCGCCGTGATTCCCGACTCGAACTCGCCAAGTTGATTCGACGCCCCGATAAAGAGCGAATTCACTGCGCTTACCCTTCCCCGCATCGCGTCAGGCGTGGCGAGCTGCACCACCGTGGATCGCACGTACACGCTCACCATGTCAGAAGCGCCCATCAGGATTAGGGCTATCAGCGACACCATAAAGTCGCGTGATATCCCAAAGACGATGGTTAGAATCCCAAACAGCCCCACGCAGGCGAACATCGTCATCCCGACCCGGCGGCGCAACGGCACCCCACCGAGCAAAAGTCCGACCGTCGCGGCGCCCAAGGCTGGTGCACTGCGCAGCAGGCCTAGCCCAGTCGGGCCAACGAAAAGGATGTCGCGAGCATAAATCGGCAACAGCGCGGTTGCTCCGCCCAATAGGACGGCAAACAAATCGAGCGAAATCGCCCCGAGGATAATCGGACTCGTGCGCAGATAGGTGATGCCAGCGGTCACACGCTCGAAGGTGCTCGCATTGCTGTCGTCTACTTGGGGTTCGCTGCTGGTTCGCACCAGGGCTATTGCCGTGGTGACTGCGCCGAACAGTATCAGGCAGAGCCCATACGCGATGTCGGGTCCAAGCAGATATATCGCGCCGCCCAGCGCCGGTCCGAGCACGATCGCGGTCTGCCGCGCCGACGAGGTCCAGGCGACCGCCTGGGGAAATTGTTCGTCGATCACCAGCAGCGGCAGAAACGATTGAGCCGCCGGCTGGCCGAACGCGCGCGCGGTGCCGAACAGCGTGAGAATCATATAGAAGGGCCAGAGGGTCCCGGAGCGCAGCAGCGTGATGGTGAGAAACAGCGCGGCGCCAACCGCCTGAACCATGTAGCTCACGGTCAGGATCATTTTACGATCGACGCGGTCAGCCAGATCGCCGGCGATAATCGCAAACGCCGCCATCGGGACGAACTGCGCGAGGCCGACGTAACCCAGCGCCAGCGGTGAACGCGCGATCTCATACACCTGCCAGGCGACAACCACGGCCAGGATTTCGTTAGACAGCGTGCCGAGGAATAGACCGCCGAAGAAAAGCCGGAAATCGCGACGATAAAAGGCGTTGAGATTTTGGTCGAGCGCCGAATTTACCGCGGTCACGTATTCAGTTCACAGGGGGCCGGAAGGGCCTGGATTGATGCGCAGCTCGAACAGCCTTTTGTCGTTGCGAATCGATTTCAGCGCCTGCTCGCGAATCTGCTCGAACTCCCGCTCGATCAGCGGCACAATCCGCTCGATTAGCTTGTCGACCGGCTGATTTGGCGCGCTCTCAAATAACGCGCGCTCGAAACGGCATCGGAATGCCACTCGCTCGAGACCGCTCTGATGCTCGAGCTTGAGCGGTAGAATTATCGCGTCGGCCGCTGTCTCAGGCTCACCCGCCAAGTCGATCAGGTAGCGGCCGCGCGCGGTCGAAATCGTGCTTGCCACCGAACGTCTCGACAGGAAAGGCCGGAGCAACGCGGGCGTTCAGGCCGCGCGCGACATCGTGCCGAGCTTGACCCGTCGCTCCCAGAATAGCACCACAGGACTCGCGATATAGATCGATGAATAGGTGCCGGTGATGAATCCCACCAGCAGCGTGAACGCCGAGGGCCGTAGTATAGGTCCGCCCAGCGCGAGCAGCGCTATCAGCACCACGATCGCCACGCCCGAGGTCAGGATGGTGCGCGAGAGCGTCTCATTGATCGCGCGATTCATGATCGCAGCGAGGCCTTCGCGCCTGCGCTTGAGCGCGTCCTCGCGTATTCGATCCGACACGATAATCGTGTCGTGCACCGAGTAGCCGATCACGGTTAGCAGCGCGGCCAGCGTGGTGAGGTCGAACTGGAGCCGCGAGATAACCAGCGCGCCGGTCACCACCAGGATATCGTGGACCAGCGCGATCACCGCGCCAGCGCCGAAACTCCAGCTGACGTTGCGAAAGCGCATCGCGATAAACGCGCCCATGAACAGCGTGGCCACCACCACCGCGCCGATCGCGTCGCGTCGCAAATCCTTGCCGACCTTGGCGCCGACGCTCTCGACCCGCACCACCTGCGCCGTTTTCGCGCCGAATTTCTGGTCGAGCGCGCCTTCGAGCTTGCCCGCCAGGCCGCCGATATTGGCGACCTTCTCGAAGCGGATCAGATACTCGTGCCCGGATTTGCCGAAATCCTGAACCGTGATCTCGCCCAGATTGAGGGGAGCGAGGGCCGCGCGAATCTGGTCGGCGTTGGTCTCGCGCTCGAAGCGTATCTGCACCACGCTGCCACCGACAAAATCGACGCCGTAATTGAGGCCGACGAAAATTAGCAGGAAAATCGCCGCAATGTTTATTATCGTTGAGAGCCCGATGAAGAAATGCCGTTTGCCAACGAAATCAAGGTTGATATCTGGCCGAATCAACTGTAAGGACATCGCCCTGTTCCACTCCTCGCCATCGGTCAGGTCATCGCCCCTTTCACTGAGGGGCTGGTCCAAATCCGGGGCCGCTTTCAGATTTTTTAAGCCGGACGCCGCACGCACGGACACTTTCGACCGGATGGCCAGCAAGAGAATTACCGATCTGAAGTCCAAAGGAAAGACGCCGGATGTGGGATTGTTAGCGATTATCGCGGATTGGCGTCGTCAGCTAATCAGGGCAGCCGCGCATGCCGATATGTTGATCTTTTCGCGAATCAGCCGGATACGAGTTAACGTATATTACGCTGGCGCCTGATCAAAATAGTAGGGCAAACCATACGCAGAATCCGCCTTTCGCTGGCATCAACGATCCTGATTCTGCTGAGCTTGTCATCTGTAATCCTCGCGTAATTCAAGACCGTGGCCCTTCGAGGCGATTTTTATCAGAATTCGTGGTATCCGGCTCGATAGCGGTGGCAGTATCTCCTCGCGGGAACTGTGGGAGTATCAACTAGCCGCCTCGAAGGCGTCGAATCATGAATCGCCATAGCACATC